>NZ_JBHWUI010000165.1:0-18180 GCF_042737525.1 Kitasatospora sp. NPDC059973
GTCCAGGAAGCCTCCGCCGGCCGCGGCCGCGGCCGGCGGAGGCGCCGAGGGCGGCGGGGGCAGCGCCGGCAACGCGGCGGCGCAGGCCAGCGAGCCGAGGGTGCAGGCGGCGGTCAGCAGGTAGGGCGCCTGGTGGACCGTACTCATCAGCACGCCCACCAGCGGCCAGCAGGCGATCTTCGCCCACAGGCCGAGGGCCCGCGCGGTGCCCTCCGCCTGCACGTAGCGCTCTCCGGCGCCCTCGGCGTGCAGGTACTCGTAGAGGTAGGCGCTGGAGGCACCGGAGACCAGGGAACGGGCGGCGGCGATCGCCAGGAAGTGCAGCAGGAAGCCGGTCGCGGAGGGCAGCGCCACCGGCACCAGGTTGGCGGCCGTCATCACCGCGGCCCCGAGCCGCAGGCAGGTCCGCTGCCCGATCCGGTCGGCGATGAAGCCGGTGGGGACCTCCAGCAGGCAGAAGGCGACGTAGTAGACGCTCTGGATGCCGAAGATCTGGCTGTCCGACAGGCCGGCCTGCCGCTGATACTCGTAGAAGACCGGCATCCACCACAGCAGGTTGAACAGCAGTTGGAAGCCGTTGTTCAGGCGGACCACCCGGCGGACCCCGGGCGGGGCGGCGGGACCGCGCTTGGCTCGGCCGAGCAGGGACACGAGCTTGCCTTCCTTCGCGTCGGGGGGGTGGTTCCGCGGTGCGCTCAGCCGTTGTAGGGGCGCAGTTGCAGCAGGTGGACCCGGCCGCCGGGAGCCAGCAGCCACTCCACGTCGAGGGGCGCGGCGAAGGTGTAGTCCGCGGCGAAGTGGGACTGGAGCAGGCGTCCGGCCAGGGCGAGCCGGCCGAGGTGTGCCCGGGTCTCGGCGTCGAGGTCCTCGGCGGCGGCGCCGAGCGAGAGCGTCCGGCCGCCGCCCTCCACGGTGTTGTAGAGGTACTGCAGCGGCAGCGCGGTGCCGTCGACCACCGCCGAGGTCGAGCCGGGCGCGCAGTTGAGGTAGACGTTGCGGAAGTCCGCCCGGTTGGTGGGGTTGCAGGTGACCATCACCCCACCGAGCGGGGACGGCTCGTAGCGCTGGACGATCACCCCCATGAACGTGTCGTCCAGGGAGATGCCGGCCTCGTGGCGCAGCCGGACGCTGCGCGGCGACAGCAGCGAGGCCCACACCTGGCGGATCGCGTCGAGCAGGCCCGGCAGGTCGGTGACCTTGGTGTGCGACTCGTAGATGCCCGCGGCGGAGAAGCCCGGCAGGTCCTCGGCGTTGGAGGAGGAGCGCACCGCCAGCCGCCCGGCGCCGGCGAGGTGGCGCACCGCGTGCGCATCCAGCGCCCGCACCAGGTCGTCGGGGACGGGGGTGGCCACGATGAGGTGCTGGAGCTGGACGCAGACCGAGTCGACCGCGTCCATCGCGCCGAGTTCGAGCGCCATCTTCAGCTTGCCGATGCTCTGCTGCACGGCCCGCGAGGAGTCCAGGAAGCGCTGCTGGACGGCGAACGGCACCGCGATCCCCTCGGGCGCGCTGACGTGCCGGGACAGGAAGTCCGCCGCCGCCTGGACGAGGTCGGCGTCCGCGGCCACGCCCAGCCGGCCGGCCAGGTGGCCCAGCAGGTCGGGTCGCGGCGCGCGGGGCACCGAGTAGTAGCCGGTCAGCCGGGCCGATCCGTGGCGCAGCACGTGGTGGAGTTCGCCCAGGTTGGCCGCCTTGGTGCCGTAGCCGCGGCGGTCCCCGGCGCGCAGCCGGGAGAGCGGCACGATCGGCACGTCCTCCACCCGGGGGGCGTCGATCCGGATGCGCTGGGTGTGCCAGACCGGCTGGGTGAGGTCGGCCGGCTCCTCGGCCCGCTCGATGGTGACGCCGTCGGCGCCGACCTCGTAGCGGACCCAGCCGCCGTCCAGGTCGTCGGCGGCGATCCGGTCGAGGGCGCCGCACACGATGGCGTTGGGTATCCCCCAGCCGGCGGCCAGCATGTTGGTGTGCGACAGCGGGGTGGTGGGCAGGGCGTTGACCAGGCCGGCCAGCCGGGGGATGTCGTCGGGGACGACCGGCATGGCCACGATGTCGTACCAGGTGAGGTCCGCCCGGGCGGCGCGGTACGCGTCCGCGTCGGCGAAGGCGCGCAGCCGGCCGGTGGCCGAGCCCAGGGTGAGCGGGACGAAGGGCCGCGCGGCGAGCAGCGCGTCCGAGCCGGTCCGGGGCAGGACGCTCTCGGGCACGGCCGCCAGGGCGTTCTCCTGCGCGTGGTTGGCCGGTTTCACCAGCAGGGCGAGGGACTGGTCGAGGTGCTCGCGGACGAAGCGGTGGAACTCGGTGAGCAGGTCGGCGCCCATGGTGTCGGCCTCGGTGGTCTCCAGGACCATGAACGG
The DNA here is from genome assembly GCF_042737525.1 of Kitasatospora sp. NPDC059973. Taxonomy (NCBI): domain Bacteria; kingdom Bacillati; phylum Actinomycetota; class Actinomycetes; order Kitasatosporales; family Streptomycetaceae; genus Kitasatospora; species Kitasatospora sp. NPDC059973. The sequence goes on from NZ_JBHWUI010000165.1 coordinate 2,355, forward strand.
CTCGGTCGACCGGCTGGGCTGGTCGGCCTGGCCGGGCTGGTTGGGCTGGTCGCCGGCGTGCAGGGAGAGCACGCCGAGCAGGAAGCGCCGGTCCGGGTCCTGGTAGACGCTCCGGTTGAAGCCGTCGAGGTCGGCGTCGAGCTCTTCCAGGGTCAGGCCCTCGATCGTGGTGGCGATGTAGTCGACGTGGAACGGGTGCACGGCGCTGTCGAGGATGTGCCACAGCGCCTTGTGCCGGTCGACGACGACCTTGACGTAGGGATGGCCGCCGAGCGTGCCGCAGAGCCGTTCGAAGAGCGGCATGGTGAGACGGGCGCCGATCACCGCACCGGTCTCGGTGCCGGTGTCCGTGCCGCTCTCCGTGCCGGTGTCCGTGTCGCTCTCCGTGCCGGTGTCCGTGTCGCTCTCCGTGCCGCTCTCCGTGCCGAGCATCGCGTCGGTCCTCGTGTTGAGCGGCGCGCCGTCCGGCGCCGCGTTCGTGGCCTCGTTCGGCGCCTCGTCCGTCGGCGGGCCGGCGGCGCCCGCCGACGCGCCGGGGCGGGCGGTCACCGGCCCGCTCCGGTCGTCAGGCGGGCGGTCAGGGCCTTGGGCAGCGCCTCGATGATCCGGGTGCAGTCCGCCACCAGGACGTCCGCCGACCTGGCGGTCAGGAAGCACAGGGCAGCCATGGTGTTGGCGCCCTCGGCCCGCTCGTACGCGGGCATCGGGGTGCCGGCGGGCAGGCTGCGTTCCCGGACCGGTTCGATCGTGGAGCCGGGGCTGAGCAGGTCCGTCCAGTCCACGGCGTCGAAGTCCCAGCGCGGCTGCTCGCTCCAGGGCTCGCCCGCGCGGTCGGCGGCGAGAATCACCAGGGAGCCGGCGGCCCCGGCGGCCCCGCTGCCCCCGGCGCCGGTGAGCATGGCGGGCGGGTAGGCGACGGGGCGCCCGAGCAGTTGGCGCGTCAGCATGCCGATCATGTCGAGTCCGAAGACGGCCTCCACCTGCCGGGTCGTCATCACGCCCCCGAACCGGGCGGCGGTCTCGATCAGCCACATGTCCCGTCCGCCGGGGGCGAGTTTGATCTCGGTGTGGGTGGCGCAGGTGTCCAGACCGAGCGCGTCCACGGCAGCGCGGGAGGCCGCCTCGATCCGGCGCTGGAGGGGCTCGGACAGGTCCGCCGGAGCGATGCTCGCGCGCTCGGTGAAGGGCGGGACGGTCGGCAGCCGGCCGGTGAGGCACAGCGGGTGGTAGACGCCGCCGGCGACGATGCCCTCCACGCTGACGTAGTCGCCCCAGCCCGGATCGGCGAACCAGCCCCGGGTGCCGCCGGTGACGATCTCCTCCAGCAGGAAGTCGCTCACCCCCTCGTCGGCGGCGTGCAGTTCGGCGTATCCCTCCTCGGCGGAGGAGGCCATCACGGACCGGCCGAGCCGCCAGGCGCGGCCCGCCTCCCGGGCGTCGCGCACGGTGAGGTGGGCGGTCGATCCGGCGCTCCACGCGGCCTTCAGCAGCAGCGGCGGGGTCAGCCGTCGGAACGCCTCGTCGATGTCGGCGGCGCCGTGGATCTCGGCGAAGCCCGGGACGGGTACGCCGGCGTCCCGCCAGATCCGCCGCATCAGGCGCTTGTCGCGGGCCGCCGCGACGTGCTCCCCCGGGCCGGCCAGCCCGAGCCGGCGGCAGGCGAGGGCCACGGCCACCACCGCGTACTCGGAGAACGTCAGCACGGCCTGTGCCGCGACGCGTTCGGCGTGGTCGGCGATCAGCTCGACCAGCGCCGTCCCGCCCGAGGGCGGCGCCTCGGTGACCGACGCGCAGGCCGGCCGCCAGGTGTCCGCCGTGACCTGCGGCAGTGGCGCGAGCGCCAGCAGATGGACCTCGCCGTGCGCCGCCATGCGCGGCACCGCGTACTCCAGGGGCGGACCGCCCCTCGCATGCACGAACAGGATGCTGCTCATCTCGCTCCTCGGGGTTGGGCGGACAGGGACGTTGCCTGTCGTGTCGGGTGCCCGGTGGCCGGCCCGTCCTCGGGCGCCCGGACCACGGCGGGGGCGCGGCGCCCCGGTGCGGCGTGCACCGCACCGGAGGACGGATGCCCGGTTGTACCGTTGCCCACAGCAGCGGCTGACCGGCCGTCACGTGCTTTCGGCCTGACGTCGGCAGTGCATCACCGCCTCGGGCCGGGCCTGTCTCTATCCTCAGCAGCCATGCTTGTCATGCACCAATCGGACTGGACCCCGACCGAGACTTTCCGCCACCCGGCACAGGCCACCGGCACCGGGCCCGGTCGGCAGCCCGGACACACCCGGACTCGCCCGCACGATCGGGGCCCCGCCCGCACCCGCCGGGCGCCACACTCCGCTCCCCCGCGCTCACCGCGACCGGCGGAGTCGCCAGCGGCCGACACCGGAGAAGCGCCGGTACACGGCGGCGGCGGCCGCGAAGGCCTCGGACCGCTGGGCCCGCCCCCGCCCGCCGTGGCCGCGGCGGAGCCAGGTGGCGGGCCGGCTCGACGCCCGGCGCGGGATCCTCCCCCCGCGTCGTGCGAGGCCGTCGGACGCCGGCCCCCACCAGCCCGTACCGCCCGCCTCGCCGCAGCCGACGATGGCCGGAATCGTCTCCCGCCCGCGGTGGGTCGGGGACCGCTCGGCCCGGCGGCTGCCGGCCCGCCGTCCCGGGAAGGGCGTGGCGGTCCTCTCCGCGGGCGAGCGGGTCGACCTCCGCGCCACCCTCAGCAGGGCCGCCGGGACGCCCCCCCGACCGCGCTGCTCCTCGGCCCGCCAGCGCACGAAGCGGGGCGGGACCGCGCCGCAGGTGACGACGGCACCGATGGACTCCCCTACGGGGTGGTCTCCGGGGGGATCACCCCGTCGCCGAGAGCGTCAGTCGTCCAAGGGACGCTCGTGCATCCAGTCCAGGAGGCCCGGCATCAGAAAGCACGCGTAGAGGACCTGGAGGACCACCAGCAGCACGGCCGGCCAGGAACCGAACATGAGCCCGGCCAGCAGCGGGAGGGCACTGGGCACCAGGGCGACGACGACTCTCACCCCACCACCCCGGCCCGCTCTCGGCGCCACCGCCAGAAGGAGCACGAGGGTGGGGAACGTCACCAGGCAAGCCACGATGGACAACGGCCACGCGTACGTCGCGAAGTCCGCCCGCGCGAACCCGTCCCGGTCCCACCCGCCCGGCAACGACCCGAGCGAGGGTCGAGCTGCCCGGCCACCGAGGGGCCGGCGGGCGGTCGGGGCGAGGATGACCCTTCTATCTCCGATCCGCGTTGTTCCTAGAATGGCGGGGTGAACGACATCGACGCGATCGCGCTGTTGCAGGATCCGGTGCGGCGACGGCTGTACGAGTACGTGGTGGCGCAGGGCCGCGAGGTCGGCCGCAACGAGGCCGCCGAGGCGGCCGGGGTGGCGCGCACTCTCGCCGCGCACCATCTGGACCGGCTGACCGAGGCCGGGCTGCTGGAGAGCGGCAGCCGGCGGCTGTCGGGCCGCTCGGGGCCGGGGGCGGGCCGTCCGGCCAAGGTGTACACGCGGGCGCCGGGCGAGCGCTCGGTGTCCCTGCCCGCCCGTGACTACCGGACCGTCGCCGAGCTGCTCGCGGAGGCCGCCGAGCAGGCCGGGCTGGATTCCGGGCTGTACGCGGCCGCGCGCCGCCGGGGGGAGGCGCTGCGCGGCTCGGCGGAACCCTGCGGCGGTCTCGCGGAGGCCATGGAGTTGCTGGCCGCGCGCGGGTACGAGCCGCGCCTGGACACCCTCGGGGAGGACCGGGGCGCCGAGGGGGACGACGCCGCCGACGGCGTCGAGGAGGCGACCGGGGCGGCGGCCGAAGCGGGGGTGGTCCGCATGCGCAACTGTCCCTTCCACGCGGTCTCCGAGCGCTTTCCGCCCCTCGTCTGCGGCATGAATCTGGCCCTCCTGGAAGGGCTGCTCGGAGTGGACGGCCCCGTCCGCGCCCGGATGGACGCCCGGCCCGGGGACTGCTGCGTGATCGTCGAGCTTTCTAAAACCAATACTGATTGACATAGAAAAGCGAGCCGTGCTGGGATGAGGCCATGACCTCCTCCACGCACGGCCTCCACCTGGCCCAGCTCAACGTCGCCACCCTCCGGCACCCCCTCGACGACCCCCGCACCGCACCGTTCGTCGAGCTGCTCGAACCGATCAACACCGCCGCCGACGGTGCGCCCGGCTTCGTGTGGCGGCTCACCGAGGACGGCGAGGCCGACGCGACCGGACTGCGCCCGGCGGGCGAGAACGTCATCGTCAACCTGTCGGTGTGGGAGAGCCAGGAAGCCCTCTGGGACTTCACCTACCGCAGCGGCCACCTGGACGCGACACGGCGGCGGCGCGAATGGTTCCACCGGCACGCCGAGGCACACCTGGTGCTCTGGTGGGTCCCCGCCGGTCACCTCCCCACCGTCGGCGAGGCCTTGGCACGACTGGCCGACCTGCGGGAGCACGGTCCGTCTCCCCGCGCCTTCACCTTCGCGTCCTCGTTCACGCCCACCGAGGCCGCCCCGCAGCCCGCGCCGTGACACCCGTTCCGCAGCCCGCGCCGTGACACCGGCTCCGCAGCCTGCGCCGTGACACCGGCCCCGCCCTCGACGGCGGTCGGCGGCCGGGCCACCCGGTCCGGGGCGCCGCCTGCCGGGTCAGTGAACGGCGGAGACGGCACCCGGCCCTGCGGGCCGTCGTGCGTCGACCTCGATCTCGATCTTCATCCGGGGGTCGGAGAGGCCGCATTCGAGCATCGTCGCGGCCGGTCGCACCGCCCCGAAGGTGCGGCGCAGGGCGGGCCAGCACGGCGGGAAGTCCTCGCGATCGGGCAGGAGGTACCTGACCCGGACGACGTCCGCGAAGGTGCAACCCGCCTGTGCCAGTGCCTCCGCGATGTTGCGCAGGCACTGCTCCGCCTGCTCCACCACGTCGTCGGAGATGGTCATGGTCGGGTAGTCGAACCCGGTCGTCCCCGACACGTGCACCCGGTCGCCGTCCACCACCGCCCGGGCGTAGCCGATCTCCTCTTCGAAGGTGGAACCGCTCAGGATCACGCGTCGCTCCGTCATGCAGCGAAAGCTAGGCAACCAGCGGTGATATGTCCAATAGCACGGAAACCATCGTGTGATATCTCTGGCGGTATGGATCGCCCGGAACTCGGACTGCACCAACTCCACGCCTTCGCCGTGCTCGCCGAGGAACTCCACTTCGGACGCGCGGCGGAGCGGCTGGGCATCGCACAACCGCCGCTCAGCCAGCAGATCCGCCGTCTGGAGGCGAAGGTCGGGCACCCGTTGTTCACCCGGGCGCCGGGCCGGGTCGCGCTCACCGCGGCAGGACAGGAGCTCCTGCCGGCCGCGCGGCACGCGCTCGACGAGGTCGCCGCCGCACTGAGCGCGGCGCGGGCCGTCGCCGACGGCGAGGCCGGTCGCATCCGGATCGGCTTCTCCGGGTCACTCGCGCTGAGCGTCCTGCCGGGCCTGCTGCGCGCCTACCACGACCGGTACCCCGCGGTGGAGATGGAGATCCGGGAGATGACCACGGCGGTGCAGGTGACGGCCCTGCACGAGCGGGTGATCGACCTCGGGCTCCTGCGGGAGCCGCCGGACGAGCCGGGGCTGATGAACGAGACGATCCTGTCCGAGGAGTTCGTCGCCGTCCTGCCGCGGTCCCACCCCCTCGCGGCCCGACGCGTGGTCCCCGTCGAGGCGCTGGCGGGCGAGCCGTTCGTGCTGCTGCCCCGCAGCGCCGGACCGACAGTGCTCGACCGGATCCTCCACCTGTGCCGCGACGCGGGATTCGAGCCGCGCCTCGGACAGCGGGCGGTGGAGTGGCAGACGGTCTCCGCGCTCGTGGAGGCGGGGCTCGGCGTCTCACTCGCCCCGGCGAGCATCCGCCGGATCCGGCTGAAAGGCGTCGCGTACCGCCGGATCGAGCCGAACACCACACGCACCACCGTCGCGATGACCTGGCGACGCGACGACCGGAACCCCCTGGTCGCGCGGTTCCTGGAGGAAGCCCGTCGCGAACCCTGATCCCGTTCGGTGGGCCGGTGGCGGCACGCTCCGGCTGGGGGCCGGCCGATGGTCGGGGCGGCCGATGGTCGGGGCGGCCGGGCTGGGCACGGTCCGGCCGCCCCGGCGGGCGGCGCCGTACGAGCTCGGCGCCGCGGGGGTGCACGTGTCAGGAGTCGCTATGCCGCGCCGGTGATCCCAGGCGCGACGTACCGGCGGTGGAGCGGGGCGAAGGACACCTCCGGAGCCCCACTGATCCCGGCCTTCGCGATCGCGGGGGTGAGGCGCTGGGCCATGAACGCCTCGAACGCCTCCCGGGACTCCCACACATCGGTCACGTGGAGGCCCCGCGCGTCGAACCAGGCCACATGCAGCTGTCCCCCGGCCCCGGGGACCTGCTCCCAGTCCACGGCGTCCCGCACCGTGTCGTACTGCTCCGGCGTCGCGTCGGCCCAGAGCATCGACATCACCACGGCCATGACCACTCCTCCTTCATCGGCGTCCAGGTATCCACCCCGACCAGCCAACCCCCGGCCGCCACCACGCGCACGCCGTGACAGCCGACCGGACCAGCCGCCTCTCCGACCTCTCCGGCATCGACGGGGACGAGGTGGGCGAGGCGGGCGACGGGGGCGCGGCCAGAGCAACGAGCTACCGGCGCAGGTACGGGCTCGTGGTGACCTCCCGGCCGACGCCGCCGCTCAGCCGGAGTGCACCCGCCCCTGGGCGTGCTCCGCCCAGTCGACGATCTGGATCGCCGCGCCCGCGGCCTCCTCGCCCTGGCAGCGGGTGTGGTGGCGGCGGGCGATGCCGTCCAGATCGAGGTGGCGGCCGAAGGCGGGGTGTCCGGCGAGCCGGCGGGCGTGGGCCCACACCCGGGAGTGCTCGGCGATGCGATGCACGGCGGTGGCGTCCAGGTGCCAGCGGTGCACGGTGTCCAGCCGCACCAGGGTCACCCAGAGCTCCACGTCCGCGAGGGTCAGCTCCTCGCCCAGCAGGAACTCCCGGGTGGCCAGGCGGTGCTCGATCGCGGCCAGCCCGTCGAGCAGGCTCCGCAGGGCCGTCGCGCGCTCGGCAGCGGTGGCGTCGGCCCGGCCGGCGCGTTGGGCCGGGGCGTTGATGCTCCGCTCGCACAGCTCCCGGACCGCCTCGATCGCCGTGTCGAGGCCGCACGGGTGGAGGTCGGGGCCGGGGAACCGCCGGGCCAGGTCGGTGAGGATCTCGGTGGTGTCGGTGCTGACGATCCGTCCGCTCCAGCTGTCGCTGAGCACCGGCGCCACGGCCGGCCCGGGGTGCTGGTGCGCGCTCGCCTCGTACAGCGGCCGCAGCGCCAGGTACCCGCCGGCGCCGTCGTCCGGCAGCGCCGGCAGCAGGGTCACCGGGAGGGTGTCGTCGAGGCCGAGCAGGCTGTGGGTGACGGCGATCTGCAGACAGTGCGGACAGGACAGCGTGAGGTGCAGCCGGTAGCGGTGCGGCACGGCGTAGTACCCGCTGCGGGCGTCGCGGCCGATCCGGCCGCGGAGGGAGGGGACGGCGGAGGAGGAGGCGTCGGACATGGGTCTCCCAGGGGTCGGGGGTGCGCGCACGCGCGTGCGACGCATCGGGTGCGGGAGGAGCGGGGGAGGGCGGAACGCGGGGCGGGCGAGTGCCCGGTGGGGAATCAGACGGCGAAGGCCGCCGGGCCGTGGGGAGCGGGCGCTCCTGCCAGGCTGCTGCAGACCCGCTGCAGGTCGATGTGGCGGCGGCACGTCAGCACCGGGCGCAGCCGGACAGCGTGGGCCACGCCATCGACGACCGGCTCCGCGTGCCTCACGGCTCTCCCACCCACGTTCGAGGATTCCTGCTCCGGAGTGTCATCCCGGATCCGCGCCGCGTCAAGGGCCCCGGCACCGGAGGACCGACCGTCCCGCATGGTGGGACGCGCGTCCCGCTCGGGCCGGACCGGCGCGCCCGCAGAAGACGGAGGCTCGTAGCGAACGCCGGTGCGCCGGCCGTGGGTTCACCCCCGGGCCCCGGCGGGGCCGCCGAGGAGCGGTGCCCGGCCGGGGACCCCTGACTTCACGTCAGGCGCGCGGCGGGGACGGCCGCGGCAGGGGTGTCTCAGTGCGCGGGCCGCCAGCCGAGCGCGGGGCCGAGGCCGGTGGCGATGTCGGTGAGGATCTGGACGTAGTCCTCGAAGTCGAAGGAGAACGGCAGTGCGAAGACGACCTCGTCGACCTCCCGGAACCCGGCGTGGGCGTAGAGCTGCTCGGCGATCTCGGCGGACGTGCCGATCAGGTCCGGGGCGAAGAGCATCCGCGCCGGTCCCTGCGGGGCGGTGGTGCGCGGAATCCGACTCCGCACGTACGCGCGGTACTTGGCGCGCTGCTGCGCCGAGGCCCCGTCGGTGGGGATGACGACCAGCCCCTGGGAGACCCGGGCGCTGGCACGGGCGGGGTGGTGGGCGCGGAAGGCGGCGATCTGCGAGCGCTGGATCTCGGCGAAGTCCTCCGACTCCTCGGCCCGCACCACGCTGCTGGTGAGCAGGCTCAGCCCCTGCTCGCCCGCCCACCGGGCCGAGCGCAGGCTCCCGCCGCCGTACCACAGGCGGTCCGCCAGACCGGGCGCGACGGGCTGGACGCGGTCGGAGTACACCTCGATGCCCTCGGTCCCGCTGAAGTCGGTGGCCCGCTCGCCGCGGACGAAGTCCAGCAGCCGGCGCACCCGTTCGTAGCTGAAGTCCTCGGCCTCGGCGGTGTCGGGGTAGAGCGCGGGGGCGATCCGGTCGTAGTGCCCGGGACGGCCCACGCTGACACCGGGGTTGAGCCTGCCGCCGGACAGGAGGTCGACGGTCGCCAGGTCCTCGGCCAGCCGCAGGGGGTTCTCCCACCCCAGCGGGATGACCGCCGTGCCCAGGTGGATGCGGCTGGTGCGCTGGGTGGCCGCGGCCAGCACCGCGACGGGCGAGGAGATCCCGTACTGCAGGTGCCGGTGGCGCAGCCAGGCGCTGTCGAATCCCAGGCGCTCGCCGAGTTCGACGAGCCGCAGCGTCGACTCGTGCCCGTGGCGGGGATCGGCCGGGTCGAACAGGCCGATGGTCAGGAATCCCAGCTTCCGAAGCGGTTGCGAGGGCGAGGGCACCGGTTCCTCCGTCCTCCGCGACGGGCCCGGTCGGAGCTGCGCGGTTCGACTGTCACGGCCCGGATTTCGATCACCGGACGTCGGCCCCACACTCACACAACGCCCGGCGGCGCTCAAGTGCTCCACCGGAAGCGCAATCCGGGGAAACACGCACGTGACGCGCCCGTCAAGGACCGCGCGGTCCGGGGGCGAGAGACCTCGCCCGGTCGGTTCCGCGTGGGCCGCCGCCCGCGCGCAGGGCGGCGGCCCGCCGCGGAACCGTCAACGCGTCAGAGGATCTGGATGTCCTTCACCTTCGGAGGGTTGTTGGGGAAGGTGATGTCGTGCCAGCGGTCGATCCGCACCGAGTCGCCGTTGGCGTCGTAGTAGATCAGGTCGTTGTTCCCGGTGGAGATGCGGTCGACCCACCAGTTGCCGAAGCTCGTCCTTCCGGCATTCGCGTAGCAGTCGACGCTCTGGCGCCCGTCGAGGTGCGACCAGATCTTCAGGAAGTCCTCGCCGCCGACGCACTCCACGTGGTTGATGGCGTAGGCGTTGCCGCTCGGCAGGGTGATGGTGAACGCGGTGGCCGTGGCGAGTGCCACGGCCAGGGAACGCGCGAGCCTCATCTTCTTCGAAAGCACGAGCTCTCCTTGCTGGGGGGAACCGACGCATGGTGCCCGGCCCCGTCGGCGGTGTCGCGCCCTGGCGGAGTGTTGAGGTCGCCGAGGCACGGGACCGACGGGAGACCGCCCCGGGCCCCGGCCGGGGCCCGGGCCGAGGGGGTCCGGGACAGCCAACATAGCGACCGCCGTTCCCCCGTCCGGCGGATATGTTCCGGACACGAATGACCGGGGAGGAATTTCACCCGTTCGTGGAGATCGGCTCCCGCGGGGCCGGCCGAGGAGCCGAGAATTCCCGGATCCGGAGCCAGTCGCGACGGCGCGGCACCCGGCGGCCGAACAACCGGGGTCAGACCTCGCGTGCGGGCCCGGTCGCCGGCGGGGCCGCCGCTCGGAGCCGGGCGGTGATGCCGGTCAGGATCAGGTCGATACCGGTGAGGAACTCCTCGCGGTCGTCGTGCTCGCGCATCTGGCCAGCGACGGTGCGGACGAACGCGAACTCGTCGGGGTCGAGCTCCGCCCAGGCGGCGGAGGTGGCGGCCAGGAAGGCGGTCCGGCTCGTCGGCGGGCGGTGGGTGGCGGCCGCGACGGCGTCGGCGGCGTTCTGGTTGCTCACCCCGAGGATGTCGTGCAGCGGGGCGGACGCCGAGCCGAACAGCTCGGGTTCGGGGACGCCGAGGGCCTGGACCTGGCGACCGAGGCCTTCCATCAGGCGCAGCAGCGGCGACGGCGAGAAGGGCCGGGCGAGCTGGGCGCCGACCCAGGGGTGGGCGTCGATCGCGTCGAAGACGCCCAGCGCCAGGGAGCGGACGGCCTGCTGCGGCGTGCTGCCGGGGGCGGCGGCGGTGAGGGCGCCGATGCGGCGCGCGGGCGGAACCCGGAGGCCCAGCGGACCTCGGTCACCGCCGCCTCCGGAAGGTGGGTGCGGCCGGCCACGAGGCGCCGGATCGCGTCGACCGAGGTGTCCGGGGGCGAGGACGAGCTCGGCGAACCGGCAGCAGCCTCACATTCGGGCTCTCAGCACATCGACCTCACAGCCCGGTGCGAAGGGGTCGAAGCCGTGCTCGATCAGCCAGCGAACCGCCAGCAGGCTCCGCAACGACCACCACCCGTGGATCACGTCGAGGTCGAGGTCGAGGTCGGTGCCATAGCCGCCGATGACGTCGTCGAGGTGCTCCTCGTGCCCGAGCGTGAAGGTGGCGAGGTCGTACAGGGCGTCACCCCGGCCCGCCTCGGACCAGTCGATGATGCCGGTGACCTCGCCGGCGTCGACGAACACGTGCGCGATCTGCAGATCGCCGTGCGTGAACACCGGAGTCCACGGCCGGAGCGCGGCCTCGGCGACCTGGCGGTTACGGGTGACCAGGTCGCCGGGCAGGACGCCGTTCGCCACGAGCGCCTCGCACTCGGCGTCGAGTTCCGCCGCCAGCGCGACGATGCTCCGGCCGGCCCGGCCCGTTCGGGGCGGCAGCGGCGCGTCGTGCAGCTTCCGGATGGCGGCGCCCGCCGCGGCCCACGCCGCCGGTGACCCGGTCGACGGCCCGCCGAGGCGCCCGAGCGTCGCCCCCGGGAGCGCGGCGATCGCGAGCACCGGCGGCTTGCGCCACAGGACCTTCGGGGTCGGGACCGGCGCGAGGGACATCGCCTCGACCTCGACGTCGATGCGCGACTGATCGGCGTCCACCTTCAGGAACACCTCGCCGACGCGCAGGGTCGCGCGCTCGGAGTGGGCGACCACGACCTCGACCTCTTCCATGGCCGACCAGTATCCCGGGGACGCCCGCCGATGTCGCCGGATTTGTCGTGTGCGGGGACGTGCCCCGCCCGACCGCGTCCCGCTGCCGAGCCGGGCGGCCCGGCTCGCCGCACGCACCCTCCCGGCCGCCCCGGGCTGGGGCCGGTGGAAGGCTGGGAGGTGTGCACGCGCGGGGCAGCCGTGCCGCCGCTCACGCCGCCCGTGCCGCAGCGACCTCGGGGAACGGCCGCCGCCGGCCCGCGCTCCCGTGCCGGGGCACGGGGTGATCGCCGGGACGGCCGCCGCACGGCGACGCGCGGCGAAAGGGGACCACCATGACCGGGACGAGACTACGGAGCGGCCGCGACACCCTGAAGAAGCCGGTCAAGCTCGGCAGGCAGAGATCGCCTCCGAGGAACGGACGTTGGACGACCTGTGACAGGACCTCGGCGCCCTGCAGGGCTCACCCGACGCCACGGCCGCCCACCTCGCGCTGCTGCGACAGCGGATCACGCCGGGTGGATGAGGCGGCTGTCGTAGGCGAAGATCACGGCCTGGACCCGGTCGCGGAGTTCGAGCTTCTGCAGGATCCGCCCCAGATGGGACTTCACCGTCCCCTCCGCGAGGTACAGGGTGGCCGCGATCTCGCTGTTGGACAGGCCGCGGCCCACCTGGACGAGCACCTCGCGTTCACGGGCGCTGAGCCGGCTCAGCCGGTCGTCGCCGTCGGTGCCGCTGCCGCCGCCGGGGATGTGCGGGCGGAAGTTCTCCAGCAGGCGGCGGGTGATCCGCGGGGACACCACCGCGTCGCCCGCGGCGACGTTGCGTATCGCGGTGAGCAGTTCCTCGGGCCTGGTGTTCTTCAGCAGGAAGCCCGAGGCTCCGGCATTGAGACCGGCGAAGGCGTATTCGTCCAGGTCGAAGGTGGTGAGGATGAGCACTCTGCTCTGCGGGGCGATCTCGACGAGCTGCCGGGTCGCCTCGATCCCGTCCGTCCCGGGCATCCGGACGTCCATCAGGACGACGTCGGGGCGCAGCTCCCGGGCGAGGCGCACGGCCTCGGCGCCGTCGGCGGCTTCGCCGACCGGTGCCATGTCGGGCTGGGCCTCCAGGACGGTGGCGAAGGCCATCCGGAGCAGGGCTTCGTCGTCGGCGATCAGGATGCGGATGGTCATGCGGACGACGCTCCGCCGCTGTCGAGGAGGAGGCGGGTACGGACTCCCCAGCCGCCCTCCGGGAGAGGTCCGGCCTGCAGCGCGCCCCCGTAGGCGGCCGAGCGCTCGCGCATGCCGGGGATGCCGTGGCCGGACGGTGCGGCGGCGGGCCGTGGCCGGTGGGGGCCGCTGTCGGTGATGTCCACGGTGACGGCCTCGGTCGAGCACCGGATCCGGACCGTCGCGCGGGTGCCGGCGGGGGTGTGCTTCAGCGTGTTGGTCAAGGCTTCCTGTACCAGGCGGTAGACGGTGAGTTGCGCGGTGGCGGGGATGTGGGCGTGGCCGCCGTGGACCTCCAGGCCGGTCGGCAGCCCGGCGGCGCACATCTGGTCGGCGAGCGCCTCCAGTTGGGCGATGCCGGGCAGCGGGTGGCGCTCGGCGTCCGGCTCGTCGGTGCGCAGGATGCCGAGCGAGCGCCGCATGTCGGTCAGGGCCTGTCGGCCGGTCTCGGAGATCTGGAGCATCGCGGCGGTGGCCTTGTCGGGCGACCGGTGCTGCGCGTAGACGGCGGCGTCGGTGAGCGCGACCATGACGGACAGGTTGTGGGTGACGATGTCGTGCATCTCCCGGGTGATGCGTGTCCGCTCCTCGGCGACGGCCAGGCGCGCCTGCTGGTCCTGTTGCTGTCTCAGGCGATCCGCCCGTTCCTCCAGGGCCGCGAGGTAGGCGCGCGTGGTCCGCACGTTCACACCGAGCACGGCGGCGGCGACGACCATCGCGGTGACCGCGACGAAGGGGGTCAGGAACGCGCCGTGCGGCGCCCAGCGCAGGCAGGCCAGCAGAGCGCCGGCCTCGACGAGGGCACCGGCGACGAGCGTCCCGCGGCGGCCCGAGTTGGCGGCCGCCGTGTAGAGCGCCACCAACAGGGCCACGTCGGCGGGCAGTTGGATGCCCATCAGCCACTGGACGAAGGCCGCGGCCGTCACGGCGGCGAACACCGTGCGCGGGGCCCGGCGCCGCCACAGCAGGGGCAGCGCGAGGGCGGCGGTGAGGGCCACCGCCGCCGGGAACTCGTGCGACCCGTCCGTGGTCACGATGTTGAGCAGCAGGAGCGCCGGCACCAGCGAGTCCCAGACCAGGGGTGGCAGCCGGACGCCCCGGCGCCAGGCGGCGGATGCCGGTCGCGCCGCCCGCCCGGTGGCCGGGTCGGCGTGCCGCGCCGGCCGCAGGGCCGTACGCGCCCACCGCCCCCGGTCGCGGCGGCGCACCGGGTGGGTGGCGCCGGGTTCCGCGGCCGCCTCGGTCATCACACGTCCCTGTCGATCCAGCACCGGCGTGGCCCCGGCCGGGGCCACGTCCGCGTACCGCCGCAGCCGAGGCGGGTACGGGAACGTCCGCCTCGCGCCGCACGGCAGGTATCGCGGCCCTGTTCACGGTAGGTCACGGGCCCCGCGACGCACATGAGTCCAGCGACTGATCGGCACCGGGCCGCATACGACCACAGGAGGAGCCGCGCCACCTCCCGTGGTCGCAGGCCGGCCGCTGGTCCGGCGCAATCGGTTGCCACCGCGGTCGTACGGGGCCCGCTCCGGACGACGACCGCGGTCGTACCCGGCGACGACCCGGGATCGATGTGGCGGCGCAGGCCCGGCGCCGACGATGGGCGGGTGACCGAGATCATCACGGGGCTGTCCATGTCCCCCCTGGAAATAGTTGTCCTGCTGGGCGCCGTCGCCCTGGTGGTGGTGCGCTGGCTGCCCCCCGCCGCCCGCCCGCGCGTCACGATCGCGGCCGGGGCGGTCGAGGTGCTGTCCGCGATCCTGCTGGCCGTGGCGGGAGTCCGCTGGCAGATGCTGCCGGTACTGGCGGGCGCCGCCTTCGCGTTGCCGTTCGCCGTCCTTCCCCTGCGGCGACGCCGTACCGGCCGGCCCGCGTGGCGGGCCCGCTGGTGGCTGGCGCTGCCCGGATCACTGGCCTGCGTCGGCCTGATCGCCACCGGCCCGGCGGCCGCCTGGGCCTTCCCCGTCCCCGTCTTCCCCGAGCCGTCGGGCGAGTTCGCGGTCGGCACCCGGGTGGTGCAGTGGACCGACCCGCTGCGCCCCGAGACCTTCACCGCCGACCCGGACGACCGGCGCACGGTCGTGGTCCAGCTCTGGTACCCCGCGCAGCGGAGCCCCTCGGGCGCACGGCGGGCCCAGTACCTCGGACGCACGGAGCAGGAGGCGCGTACCGTCTCCGACGCCCTCGCCCAGGGGGTCGGCCTGCCGGGCTTCCTGGTCGACGGGGTTCCGCGCGCCCGCTCCCGCTCGGTCTTCGACGCCCCGGTGGACGGTGGCGGGGGCCGGTTCCCCCTCGTGCTGTTCTCTCCCGGGTCGGGCGGGGTGCGCACCCAGAACACCGCCTGGGCGGAGGAACTGGCCAGCCACGGGTACGTGGTCGCCGCCCTCGACCACCCGTACGACTCCGCCGCCGTCGTCCTCGCCGACGGCCGGACGATCACCACCGAGACCGCCTCCAGCGGCGACCCGGACGAGGACGAGAAGCTCGCGGCCGGGTGGACCGCGATCCGGGCCGCCGACCTCGGCTTCGTCCTCACCCAGTTGGACGGTCTGGACCGCGGTGCGACCGCCGACCCGCTGAACGGACGCCTGGACACCGGCCGGGTCGCGGTGGCCGGCCACTCCATGGGTGGGGCCGCGGCGCTGCAGGCGGCCCGGCAGGACCGCCGGTTCGACGCCGTCATCGACCTGGACGGGTTCCCCCACGGCCCGACCGCGCCGCCCCTCGTCCAGCCGGTGCTCGCGCTCACCCAGGCCATCACCCCGGCGACCGACGCCCGCTACCTGCCCCGCCTCACCGAGGCGCTCGGGTCCAGTACCGCGACGAGCTACCGGCTCACCGTCCCCGGCGCCGCGCACCTCACCTTCATGGACGGCCCCCTCTATCTGCCGCCCGTGCCCTCGATCGTCGGCACCCTGGGCCGCGCCGAGAGCCCGCGCGTCGTCGCCGCGGCCACCCGCGCCTTCCTGGACGCCGTCCTGCGAGGCGCACCCGGCGACCAGGCCGGCGACCTGGCCGCCGTCCTCCCGGCGTACGGCGAGCTCAGCGTCCACCGCCCCGGATAGCCGCCGCCGAAGAACCGCTGAGCAGCGTTGGCCGGGGGAGCCGGGCGAGCGTGGTGAGCTCGTACGGGGTCGGTGCCGTCCACGGACGGCAC
>NZ_JBHWUI010000166.1:0-17925 GCF_042737525.1 Kitasatospora sp. NPDC059973
CTTCCCGCCGCCGGAGCGGCCCGCGGCCGCGGGCTTGCCGGAGCCGGCGCGCGGGCGGCCGCCACCGGCGGCGGCCTTCTTCGGCTGCTCGGCCGCGGGGGGCGTCTGGCCCCGGCCGCGCGAGCTGTTGACCGTCCGGCCGCGGACGATCCCGATGAACTCCTCGATCAGGTCGGTGGTCCGGTCCAGCTGCCAGGCCAGGGCGACCTGCGACTGGGGGGCGTCCGACACCGTCCGGAAGGTGAGGTCCCGGCGGTGGTGGAAGCGGGCGAGCGACTGCGGGACGAGGAGGACGCCGACCCCCGCCGCCACCAGTTCGATCGCGTCCGCGGTGGTGGCCGGGCGCTCGATCGCCGGGCGGCCGGGCAGCTCCGCCCAGCCCAGGGTGTCGTCCAGCGGGTGGAAGACCACTTCCTCGGCGAGGTCCGCGAGGGGCACCTCGTCGGCCGCCGCCAGCCAGTGGTCCTTCGGGAACACGACGACCGTGGCCTCGGTGTAGAGCGGGATCGCGCTGAGGCGGTCCCGGTCCACCGGGAGCCGGACCAGCCCCGCGTCGGCGGCGTCGGCCAGCAGCGTCGCCGCGCCCTCCGCCACCGGTACCGCGACCAGGGTGAGCGGGACGTCGGGCAGCCGCTCCTCCCAGACGCGCACCCACTTACCGGGCGTCACGCCCGGAACGTACACCAGTCGGAACGAGGGGTTCGCCTGCATCTCTGTCACGCTGCAAGGCTACCGACCGTGATCGGGGCCGCCACTCACTCGCTTACCCTAGTGACCATGACATCGCTCAAGTCGAAGACGACCCAGACCATGAAGCCGGCCACGGCCGCCAAGAAGCTGGGCATCTACCTCAACGCCGCCCCCGCCGAGTTCCAGGAGGGCGTGGTCTCCCGCGAGGAGCTCAACACGCTGCAGGCCGACCCGCCCGCGTGGCTCCAGGAGCTGCGGCGCAACGGCCCGCACCCCCGCCCGGTCGTCGCGGCCAAGCTCGGCGTCTCCGTCTCGGGCCTGGCCCGCGGCGGCGTCACCGAGGCGCTCACCACCGAGCAGATCGAGGCCCTGAAGACCGAGAACCCCACCTGGCTGGAGCGCGAGCGCACCATCCAGGCCGACGTCCGCAAGGAGGCCGTGCGGATCAAGGAGAAGAACGAGCAGCAGGCCGCCGCGACGCCGCCCGCCAAGACCCGCTGACCCCGCCCGGGGCGGCGGCCTCCTCGCCTTCCGCCGCCCGGTCGCTCCCCGCGCACCGCCCGCGCGCCGACGGCTCCGCGCCGACGGCCCGCCGCGGCCGACCGCTCCCGGCCGCCCCTCCGGTCCACCGCCCCGCCCGCGCGGGCAGCCGGGCACCTTCCGCTTCCGCCCCCGGTCACGGCCCCGGCCTGCCGTGGTCGAGCAGCCGGCGCACGAGCCCGTCCAGGTCGAGGTACTCGTGCTCCCGGCCGGGCGGGACCAGGCGGTCGGTGCGCCCGAGGAAGACCCTGACCTCGGCGGCCCGGGCCCGGAGCACGACACTGCCCTCGTCGCCGCCGAGCGCGACCAGCACGGTGCCGGCGTCCTCGCCGGTGCCCGGGCGGACCGACACGTCGCCGATGCCCGCCTCCCGCGTCGTCCCCGCCGCCAGCAGCTCGCGCGCGAACATCCAGGTGATCGGCTCCGCCCGGTCGACGTGACTGTCCAGGTAGACCGCGTACGGCTCGGCCACGTCGTAGCGCAGGCGGGCCTTCACGCAGACGGTGAGGCCCGGACAGACGACCGCCCGCAGGTCGAGGTCCAGGGCCGTCGCCTCCGCGCCGGAGCGCTGCGGGGGGACGTGCGGCGTCTCCCGGCCGGTCATTCCGGT
The DNA here is from genome assembly GCF_042737525.1 of Kitasatospora sp. NPDC059973. Lineage (NCBI taxonomy): Bacteria > Bacillati > Actinomycetota > Actinomycetes > Kitasatosporales > Streptomycetaceae > Kitasatospora > Kitasatospora sp. NPDC059973. The sequence continues at coordinate 1,841 of NZ_JBHWUI010000166.1, forward strand.
TCTCCGGCGGGACCGGTGGCACCGAGGGCCGGCGGGGCGAACCGGGGTGGCTGGACCAGCCGGTGCCACTCCTGGTCGACGTGGCCGGGCACCGTCCGCCCGTAGCCGATCCAGAGGGCGACGAGGTGCGTGAAGATCGGTGCCTGCTCATGAGGAATCGTTTCTTCGCCTGCGAGGGCGAAGGCCTGGAGGTCGTTTCTCATGCCTGGACAACGACGGGCCCCACCTGCGGTAACCCTCCGCCCCCCGGCGCGGTCGCGCGGACCCGTCCGGCCCGGCCCCGCCGCGGCCGGATAGATTGCCGGGACCAGCCACCCCGCCGCCCCGGGAGCCCCACGTGCTCGACACCACGGACGCCGCCCTCGTACGGGAGCTCCAGCGCGACGGCCGCGTCAGCTACCAGCGGCTCGCCGAACTGCTGGAGATCTCCCGGGAGGCCGCGCGGGCCCGGGTGCAGCGGCTGCTGACCCGGGGCGAGGTGCGGATCGTCGGCATCGTGCCGCCCGCCGTCGCCGGGATCACCACCGTCGCCCACGCCTCCCTGGACGTGGCCGGCCCGGCCCGGCCGGTGGCCGTGGCGGCCGCCGGCCGGCGGGCGGCCAGCTTCGTCTCCTGCACCGCCGGGCGGCGGAGCGTGATCGCCGAGCTCCGGGTGGCCGACGACGCGGCGCTGGAGCGCGAGTTCGCCGCACTGCGGGCGGTGCCCGGGGTACGCGGCGTCGAGGTGTTCCGCTGCACCGAGCTGGTCCGGGACGCGTACGCGCCGTCCGGCCCGGGCCTCCGGACCGGCGCGCCGCTCGCCCTGGACGGGACCGACCGGCGGCTGCTCGGACTCCTCCAGGCCGACGGGCGGGCCAGCTTCGCGGCGCTGGCGGACCGGATCGGCCTCTCCCAGCCGGCCACCCGGGCCCGGGTGCTGCGCCTGCTGGAGGTCGGCGCGGTGCACGTCACCGGCCTGGTGGAGTCGCGGGCGCTCGGCGTCCGGGAGGCCGCCGGGGTGGGGCTCGGGGTGTTCGGACCGGCCCGGGAGGTGGCGGAGGCCGCCGCCGCGCTGCCCGGCGTCAACTACGTGGCCTCGGGCTACGGCCGCTTCGACCTCGTCTGCGGGCTGGACGCCCCCGACCGCCCGGCCCTGCTGCACGGTCTGGAGGCGCTCCGCGGACTGCCCGGCGTGACGCGCTCGGAGTCCTGGGTGCACCTCGACATCGTCAAGGAGTCCTACACCTACGATCTGCCCATCGGACCGGCATTCGACAGCCCTGAATGATGATCGGCAAATGATTCGCAGATCAGGACTGATTCTCTGGGCGAAATGACAGCAGAGAGCCCTTGACGCTTTCTTTTCACCAGCCTTTCAATGGTCGGACACCTTCCCCGTGAGAGAGTCCGGTCCCCCGATGGCCTCTTCCCCTCCCCCACAGACCGCCGACGGCCCCCGGCCCGCCGGTCCCCCGCAGCCCGCCGGCTCCCCCCGGCCCGCGGTCGAGGCGCTCCCCCGCTCCCTGGGCGTCTTCGGCGGGGTCCTGCTCACCCTGTCCTGCGTCACCCCGGCCTCGTCGCTCTTCATCGTGGTGCCCCCGCTGCTGATGTCGCAGGGCAGCGGCGCCGTGATCAGCCTGCTGATCGCCGCCGTGCTCTCGCTGGGCGTCGGCCTCTGCTACGCCGAACTCGGCACCCTGGTGCCCAGCGCCGGCGGCGAGTACTCGATCGTCGGCCAGGTGCTCGGGCGACTGGCCGGCTGGCTGGTCTTCATGATCTCGATCGTCTCGCTGCTGGTCATCCCGCCGATCATCGCGCTCGGCACCGCCGACTACCTCGGCTCGGTGCTCTCGCTGGACCCGGCGGTCGCCGGCGCCGCCGTGATGGCGCTGGCCGTCGCGGTCGGCGTGCTGGACATCAAGTCCAACGCGCTGATCACCGGCATCTTCCTCGGACTCGAAGTGCTCGCCGCCGGCATCGTCGCGGTGCTCGGCTTCACCCACGTCCACCAGCCGGTCTCCTCACTGGTGCACGCCGTCGTCCCGGACGGGCAGGGCGGCACCGGACCGTTCACCCTCGGACTACTGGTGTCCGGGCTGGCCGTGGCGATGTTCACGTACAACGGCTTCGGCACCGCCGTCTACCTCTCGGAGGACCTGCGCGACCCGCGCCGCACGGTCGCCCGCACGGTGCTCTGGTCGCTGCTGGCCGGGGTCGTGGTGATCACCGTCCCGGTGGTGGCGATCTGCCTCGGGGTCGCGTCGCCCGACCAGTTGGCCGCCGGTGACCTGGTCGCCATCGTCGACTCCTGGGCCGGCAGCACGGTGGGCACCTTCGTCAGCCTCTGCATCGCCGCCGCGATCCTCAACGCCGTCATCGTCATGGTGATCCAGAACGGCCGGGTGCTGTACGCCTCCGCCCGCGACCGCACCTGGCCCGACCCGGTCAACCGGGCACTCGGCACCCTGCATCCGCGCTGGGGCTCGCCGTGGGTCGCCACCCTCGCGATCGGCGCGCCCGGCGCCGTGCTCGCCCTGACCGTCCCGATCGACGCGCTGCTCGGCTTCACCGGGGTCGTGGTCGCCGTCATCTACCTGCTGCTCGGCGTCGCCGCGCTGCTCGCCCGGCGCGGCCGGCACCGGGGCGCGCCCGCCTGGCGGATGCCGCTCTGGCCCGTGGCGCCCGTGCTCACCACCGTGGTGCTCGGCTACGCGCTCACCCAACAGGCCGGCCGGGACCTGCTGATCACCCTCGCCGTGCTCCTCGTCGGGGTCCTCTACTGGTTCCTCTACCTGCGCCCGCGCAGCGCGACCCACTGGGTGCTCAGCCTCCCGGCCGACCAGGCCGAGGCCCCGCTCGGCGCCGCCGCCGGCCTCTCGGTCACCGACCGCACCCCCGCTTCCGCTCCCGCCACCGCTCCGGAGTTCTCGTGAACCGCCCCGCCGACCTGATCGTCCACAACGCCCACGTCCACACCGTGGACGACCGCCGGCCGCGCGCCGAGGCGGTCGCCGTCCGCGACGGCCGGATCGTCCACGTCGGCGACGGCGACGACTGGCGGGCCCTGGCCGGGCCCGGCACCGAGGTCGTCGACGGCCGGCGGCGCCTGCTGGTGCCCGGCTTCGTCGACAGCCACAACCACGTCCGGCTCGGCTCCGACGCCGCCTGCGTCCAACTCGCCGGCGCCACCGACCTGCCCGAGATCGGCCGCCGGATCGGCCGGTGGCTGGAGCGCAACCCCGGCGCCGACTGGATCGAGGCGGAGGCCTTCGACTACACCGCCGTCCCCGGCGGCCGGATGCCCACCGCGGCCGACCTCGACCCCTACACCGGCGACCACCCGGCCCTGGTCCTCAGCTACGACGTGCACACCGCCTGGCTGAACACCGCCGCGCTGCGCCGCCTGGGCATCACCGCCGAGACCCGGGAACTCGCCTTCGGCACCGTCCGGAAGGACCCGGCGACCGGCGAGCCCACCGGGTTCCTCACCGACTTCGCGGTGCGCGGCCTCTCCCGCGACGGGCACCGCGCGCTGCGCGCCGCCGGGGTGCCGTGGGCCGACCCCGAGCGGCAGTACGGGCGGCTCGCCGCCAGCCTCGACATGGCCGCCCGCTACGGCATCACCACCGTCGTCGAACCGCAGAACTCGCTCGACGACCTCGCCCTCTTCGAGCGGGCCATCGCCGAGGGCCGGCTGCGCTCGCGCCTGGTCGCCGCGCTGTTCCACCCGCGCGGCACCACCGCGGCGGAACTCGCCGAGTTCGCGGCGGCCGCCCGCCGCCACACCGGCGACCGCTTCCGGGTCGGCCCGCTGAAGCTGTACATCGACGACGTGGTGGAGCCGCACACCGCCGCGCTGCTGGAGCCCTACGCGGGCCACCACAGCCACCGGGGCGAGACCTTCTACCCCGCCGAGGAGTTCGCCGAGCTCCTGACCTCGCTCGACGCGGCCGGCTTCCAGGCCTTCGTGCACGCGACCGGGGACCGCGGCATCCGCACCGTGCTGGACGCCGTCGAGCACGCCCGCCGGGTCAACGGGCCGCGCGACGCCCGCCACCAGGTGGTCCACGTCGAGTGCCTCGACCCGGCCGACGTCTCCCGCTTCGCCGAGCTGGGCGTGGTCGCCTGCATGCAGCCCCGGCACTGCTCCCCCGACATCGCCGGCCCCGGCAAGGACTGGGCCGAGGCGGTGGGCGAGGGCCGCTGGTCCAAGGCCTGGCCGATGCGCAGCCTCCAGGAGGCCGGGGCGACGCTCGCCTTCTCCAGCGACTGGAACGTCGCCGAGATGGACCCGCTGGTCGGCCTCTACACCGCCGTCACCCGCCGGGGCCTGGCCGGCGGGGAGCCGTGGATGGAGGGTGAGACCGTCTCGCTGGCCACCGCGCTGCGCGGCTACACCCTCGGCAGTGCCTACGCCAACTTCCTGGACGACCGCCTCGGCTCGCTCACCCCCGGCAAGCTCGCCGACCTCGTCCTGCTCTCCGAGGACCTGTTCGCCGTCGACCCGAAGGCGATCCCGGAGGCGCGCGTCGAGCTGAGCGTCGTCGGCGGGGAGGTCGTGCACCGGGCCTAGGGGGTGTTCGCGCCCGTCCCGGGCGGGGCCGGTCAGCGGCCGACCTCGCGGGCCCGGAAGTCCTCGACCGTCTCACGGCGGATCAGCAGGCGGGCCCGGCCGTCCCGGACGGCGGCGACGGCCGGGCGCCCGACCAGGTTGTAGCCGGAGGCCATCGAGAACTGGTAGGCGCCGGCCGCCGGGACGGCCAGCAGGTCCCCCGCCCGCAGGTCGGCCGGCAGGCCGGCGCCCCGCACCAGCACGTCGCCGGCCTCGCAGTGCCGCCCGACCACGTCCACGCGGGCCGCCGGGGCGTCGGAGCGCCGGCCGACCAGCCGCGCGGTGTACGGGGAGCCGTAGAGCGCGGGCCGCGGGTTGTCGCTCATGCCGCCGTCGACGGCGGCGAAGACCCGGCCGTCCGCGCCGTGCTTGACCGACAGCACCCGGTAGAGCGCCACCCCGGCCGGCCCGGCGACGGCCCGGCCGGGCTCGATCACCAGGCGCGGCACCGCGAGCCCGGCCCCGGCGCAGCGCTCGGCGAGCCGGCGCGGCACCCGGGCGGCGAAGTCCGCGAGGTCGAAGGCGTCGTCCCCCGGCAGGTAGCGGATGCCGTGGCCGCCGCCGAGGTCCAGTTCGGGCAGCTCGACGCCGTGCCGCTCGCGCAGCTCCGCCAGGAAGGCCACCACCGTGTCCACGGCGGCGAGGTAGGGCTCGACCCCGGTGATCTGGGAGCCCAGGTGGCAGTGCAGGCCGACCAGGTCGAGGCCGGGCTGGGCCAGCACCCGGGCGATCGCGTCGGCCGCGTCCCCGCCCTCGATCGGGAGGCCGAACTTCTGGCCGCCGACACCCGTGCGCACCGCCTCGTGGTGGCCGGCGGCGATGCCCGGAACCACCCGGACCAGCACCCGCTGCGGGGTGTCCGCGGCCACCAGGGCCGCCAGCCGGGCGATCTCCCCCGGTCCGTCGATGACGATCCGGCCGACCCTCAGCCGCCGGGCGAGCCGGAGCTCCTCCGGCGTCTTGGCGTTGCCGTGCAGCAGGATCCGCTGCGCCGGGAACCCGGCCGCGGCGGCCAGCGAGAGCTCCCCGGAGGAGCAGACGTCCAGGCCGAGGCCCTCCTCGCCGACCCAGTCGGCCATCGCGCCGCACAGGAAGGCCTTGGCCGCGTAGAGCACGTCGGCGTGCGGCAGGGCCTGCCGGTAGGCGCGGGCGCGGGCCCGCACCTCGTCCTCGTCCAGGACGTACAGCGGGGTGCCGAACCGGTCGGCGGCCTCGGCCAGGCCGACCCCGCCGACCAGCAGGTCCCCACCGGGCGCGGCGTGCGCCGAGGCCGGCCACGGGCCGCCGAGCGGTTCGGCGGCCCCCGCCGGTACGGGCGCCGCCGCCTCCGGCGCGGGGACGGGGGCGGGGGCGGGAGCGGGGACGGGGACGGGGGCGGGGACGGGGACGGGAGCGGGGGCGGGGGCGGGAAGGACGGTCATGGCGGCGGCTCCTGCGGGCGGGGGCGGGGCGGGCGGGGCGCCGGCGGTGTCCCGCCCGGCGCGGGCGGCGTCAGTCGAGGTACTGCAGGGCGATCCGGCAGTGCGCCGCCCGGCCGCGCCACTGCCGGCCGGCCGCCCCGGACGGCTCGTCGCCCTCCTCGTCCGCCCCGGCCAGGACGTCGGGCACCGGGGCGGGGCCGCCGCGGCGGCGCGGCGGCACGGCATCGCGTTCGACGACGGCGAGCGGGCGCCGCACGGCGGTGCCCGCGGTGGCGCCGGGGTGGCCGAAGAGGGCCTGGGTGTCGCTCATGGTGGACGTTCCTTCCGACGTACCGGCGGGCCGCCGGGGTGCGGGCCCGCAGCTCCAGTGGAGCCCCGTCCGCCCCGGCCGGGGCCGGCCTTGACGCGGGGCGTACGCACAACAGGCCTTCCTTGACGGCACCTTGACGACCGCCGGCCCGAACGGTGACTGCCCCTCCTGCTCCTGCTGCCTCCTCCTGCCGCCTCGCTCCCCCGTCGGCGCGAGCCGTCCCACCCGGTCCGGCGGGGCGGTCGCGGACGCCCCGCCGGGGGTCGGACCGAGCCCGGACAGAATCGTGACCGTCCAGCGGACAAGATATGTCGGCAACCTGCATATACTTTTGCTCGGCAGGTGCGATATACATACGGGGTATGCAAAGCCGGTCCGGCCGGAGGCGCCCCGCCCCGCCCGCCGAAGGCTTCCTGATGCCCTGTCTCAAAGGGGGACCCATGTTCGAAACCAGTCCGTCCAGGAACGGCGCCGCCCCGGTGCTGCACCTGGACAACGTCACCCGGGTGCACGGCCGCGGCGCGGCCGAGGTGCACGCGCTGCGCGGCGTGGACCTCAAGGTGCAGGCCGGCGAGTTCGTCGCCGTGATGGGCCCATCCGGCTCCGGCAAGTCGACCCTGCTCACCCTCGCCGGCGGCCTGGACACCCCCACCACCGGCCAGGTCCTGGTCGAGGGCGTCGCACTCGGCGGCCTGAGCCGCAAGAAGCTCGCCGCGGCCCGGCGGCGCTCGATCGGCTACGTGTTCCAGGACTACAACCTGATCCCGGCCCTCACCGCCGCCGAGAACATCGCGCTGCCGCGCGAACTCGACGGGATCTCCGGTCGGGTGACGCGCCGTGAGGCACTGGCCGCACTGGAGGAACTCGGCATCCCCGAGCTGGCCGGCCGCTACCCCGACGACATGTCCGGCGGCCAGCAGCAGCGCGTGGCCATCGCCCGCGCCCTGGTCGGCGAGCGCCGCCTCGTCCTCGCCGACGAGCCCACCGGCGCCCTCGACTCCGCCAACGGCGAAGCCGTCCTGGGCGTCCTGCGGGCCCGCTGCGACGCCGGCGCCGCCGCGATGATGGTCACCCACGAACCCCGGCACGCCAGCTGGGCCGACCGGGTCGTCTTCCTCCGCGACGGGCTGATCGTCGACGAGGGCTTCGGCCGCAGCGTCGAGAGCCTGCAGACCATGGCCGCCCGCCACGGGAACCGGATCGAGGCCACCGGATGAAGCTCGGACCACTGAAGGTCGCGCTGCGGATCGCCCGCCGCGACGCCCTGCGCGCCAAGGGCCGCAGCGCCCTCGTCATCGCCATGATCTCGCTGCCCGTGCTCGGCGTGGCCGGCGCCGACATCGTCTACCGCAGCGGCCAGCTCGCCCCGGTGGAGCGGGTCGAACGGCTGGCCGGCGGGGCCGACGCGCTCGTCACCGCCTACGAGCTCGGCAGCACCGTCCAGCAGCGCCCGTTCGCCGAGGACGGCGCGCTCGCGATCGGCGTCCGGGCCGACCAGGGACCGACCCCGGAGCAGACCCGCAGCGCCGGCGCCGACCCGGCCGCGCTGCTGAAGGAGCTGCTGCCCGGCTCGACCCTGCTGCCGGCCGCCGCCGGTCTCAACGCCAGCGCCGGCTCGCCCAACGGCCTGGTCCGGACCGAGACCGCCGAGGCCGACCTCACCGATCCGGTCTGGAAGGGCCGGCTCGACCTGGTCGAGGGCCGCACCCCGAACGCCGCGCACGAGGCGGCCGTCACCCGGGAGTTCCTCGCCGAGTCCGGCCTGCGCCTCGGTCAGACCACCACCCTCAAGGGGCTGGAGAAGACGCCGTTCACCCTGACCGGCGTCGTGGAGCACCCCGACGACCTCGCCAAGGTCGAGTTCGTCGGCCGCCCCGGCGAGGTCCTCGCCCCGCTGGCCGCGGCCGCGCCGGCCGCCGCCAAGCCACCGACCGGGGCGGGCGACCGCTCGACCCCGGGCAAGCCGGCCTGGCTGCTGAAACTGCCCGCCGGGGCGACCCTCGACTGGGAGGGCGTCAAGAAGCTCAACCGGTACGGCTTCACCGCGACCTCCCGCGCGGTGGCGCTCGACCCGCCGTCCGAGTCCCAGATCACCTACCAGCGGCTGGAGTTCGGCTCCAGCAGCCCGCTGCGCTCCGACAAGGCCGTGGTGGTCGGCACCGTCGCGGGCATGGCCCTGCTGGAGGTCGCCCTGCTCGCCGGGCCCGCCTTCGCCGTCGGCGCCCGGAGGTCCCGCCGGCAGCTCGCCCTGATCGGCGCGAGCGGCGGCGACCGCGGCCACATCGCCTCCGTCGTCCTCGGCTCGGGCCTGGTGCTCGGCGCGGTCGGCGCGGTCACCGGTGTGGTGCTCGGGACCGGCCTGGTGGCCCTGACCCGGTCGTGGATCGAGGAGACCGGCGGCAGCCGGTTCGGCCACTTCGGCGTCCAGGCGCCCGACCTGCTCGCCATCGCGGTCGTCGGCGTGGTCACCGCGCTGCTCGCGGCCGCGCTGCCCGCCCTCCAGGCCGCCCGGCAGAGCGTCACCGCCGGCCTCACCGGCCGTGACACCGTCAGGCCGCCGAGCCGCTGGACCACCGCCGCCGGCATCGTGCTCTTCGTCTCCGGCGCGGCCGTCGCGCTGCTCGCCGTGGGAACCAACGACGGCACCGGCCGGGGCATCCCGGTCTTCGCCGGCCTGGACAAGATGACCCTGATGGTGCTCGCGGGTTCGGCCACCGCCGAACTCGGCCTGCTCGCCCTCACCCCGGTACTGATCGCCCTCTGCGGCCGGCTCGCCCGGTTCCTGCCGCTCGGCGGCCGGCTCGCCCTGCGCGACTCGGCCCGCCACCGCGGCCGCACCGCCCCGGCCATCGCGGCCGTGATGGCCGCCGTCGCCGGCTCGGTGGCGATCGGCCTCTACACCGCGAGCAGCGACGTCATGGACGCCGCCTCCTACCGGCCGCACAGCCCGGTCAACTCCGTCTCGCTCGGCGTGCTCACCGACAGCCCGCTGCTCCCCCAGGTGCGCGCGGCCATCGAGCAGGACCTGCCCGAGCTCGGGGAACGCGCCGACCTCGGCACCGCGGTCTACTCGTGGTGCGCGGAGTGCTCCAGCAACGTCACCGTCAAGGGCGGGGTCGGCTTCGGCTCCCGGGCCCTCGTCGTCGGCGACGCGACCGTCCTGCACAACGCCTTCGCCGTCCGCGACCCGGCCGCCGAGCAGGCGCTGGCCGCCGGCAAGGCCGTGGTCTTCGACCGCTCCCTGCTCAGCGGCGACAAGCTCGTGCTCCAGCTGACGGGTGGCTTCACCGCCCCGCCGCAGCCGGGCGCCACCCCGGCGCAGGAGATCCGGGAGATCCCCGTCGACGCCGTCGTGGTCGAGAACCCGACCGCCGCCCGGTACGGGGTCGGCGTCATCGGCACCCGGACGATCACCGGACTGGGCCTCACGACGAAGCCCAGCGGCTCGGTCTGGCTGCCGTCCACCGCGCCGGACCGCAAGGCGACGCAGCGGGCCGCGGCCACCGCCGACCGCATCCTGCCGAGCGCCCTGCTCGACGTGGAGCGCGGGTTCGAGCCGAAGAGCGACGTACCGACCATCGCCCTCACCAGCTTCGCCGCCCTGGTCGTGCTCGGCGCCGCGTGCATCGCCACCGGCCTCGCCGCCGCCGACTCCCGGCGCGACCAGGCGACCCTCGCCGCGGTCGGCGCGCCGCCGGGGATCCGCCGGACCCTGTCCGGCATCCAGTGCGCGCTGATCGCCGTCCTGGGCGCGGCCCTCGGCACGATCAACGGCTTCGTCCCGGCGGTCGCCCTGCTGATGGCCCGTGACGTCGCCAACCAGGCGGGCAGCAGCACGATCGTGGTGCCCTGGGCGAACATCGGGCTCACCACCGTCGCCGTCCCGCTGTTCGCCGGACTGCTGGCCGTCCTGTTCACCCGCGCCGACGCGCCGCTCACCCGCCGGCTCGGCTGAGCCCGCACCGGCCCCCCGGGCGCCGTCCGCCCCGCACCGCGCGGGGGGACGGCGCCCGTCCGCGCGTCCCGTCCCGCCCGGCGCCCCCGGCACCGTCGTACGCTGACGATCACCCTCTCCCGGCCTCCCGAAGGTGGCGTCTTGAACCGACCGACCGCACCCGTGACCGCCCGCACCGCGACCTCCGCCGACATCGACGCGATCGTCGCCACCCTGACCTCCGCGTTCTTCGACGACCCGCTCTGGGGCCCGGCGTTCCCCGACCGCGAGCGACGGGCGGCCCATGCCTCCGCGATGTGGCGCCTGTTCGCCACCTCCGCCCTGCGCTACCCCTGGACCCTGGTGACGCCGAACGTGGAGTCCGCCGCGCTGTGGATCCCGCCCGGCGGCCACGACCTCAGCCCCGACGAGGAGGAGGGCCTGGAGGACTTCCTGGTCGGCATCACCGACCGGGCCACCGCCGACGGCCTGCTCGCGATCCTCGCGGACCTCGAAGCGGCCCACCCGAGAAGCGAACCGCACTTCTTCCTGAGCCTGCTGGCCACCCACGGCGACCACCGCGGCCACGGCCTCGGCATGGGCCTGCTCGCCGAGAACCTGGCCCGGATCGACGCCCTCGGCGCGGCCGCCTACCTGGAGTCCTGCAACCCCGCCAACAACGAGCGCTACGCCCGGGCGGGCTTCACCGAACTCGACCGGATCACCGTCCCGTCCGGCCACACCGTCTCCACCATGTGGCGCCCGGCCCGCCACTGAGCCGCCACCCGGCGCGGGCGGGCGCCCGGGCGCCGCGCCGGGACCGGGCCCGCCGGCACCCGGACGGCCCGGCGCCCGGGCGCCGGCCCCGGGTTGACACCGCCTCCGGCCGGGCCCGCGCCTGTGGCCCCGGGGGCCCGGTGGTGGCAGAGTGGCGCCCATGTGCGGCCGATTCGTCTCCACCACCACGCCCCAGGACCTGCTCGGCCTGCTCGGGGTGACCGGCTGGAACCCGGCCGAGACCCTCGCGCCGAGCTGGAACGTCGCCCCCACGGACCCGGTGTGGACGGTGCTGGAACGGGTCGACCGCGAGAGCGGCGAACTCGCCCGCCGGCTCCGCCCGGTGCGGTGGGGCCTGGTCCCCTCCTGGTCCAAGGACCCGGCCACGGGCGCCAGGCTGATCAACGCCCGGGCCGAGACGGTGCACGAGAAGCCCGCCTTCCGCTCCGCCTTCGCCAAGCGCCGCTGCGTCCTGCCCGCCGACGGCTACTACGAGTGGGGGCGGGTGCCCGCCGCCGAGGGCCGCAAGGCCTACAAGCAGCCCTACTACCTCCACCCCCGCGCCGGCGGCCCGCTGGTGATGGCCGGGCTGTACGAGTTCTGGCGGGACCGCTCGCTGCCCGAGGACGACCCGGCGGCCTGGCTCACCACCGCCACGATCATCACCACCGACGCCACCGACGCGGCCGGCCGCGTCCACGACCGGATGCCGCTCACCATCGGCCCGGCCGACCTGGACGCCTGGCTCGACCCGGAGCACGACGACCCGGTGGAGCTCCGGCGGCTCCTGCACACCCCGGCCGGGGACGAACTCGCGGTCCGGGCGGTCTCCACCACCGTCAACAGCGTCCGCAACAACGGCGCCGCCCTGCTGGACGCGGTACCGGACCCGGTGGGCCACGGCGACGTACCGGGCTGACCGGGCACCCACCGGCGGGCCGCCGGTCCCGGGCCGGGGCGCGACGCCCGGGACATGACCCGGACGCGGCCGGACGGCGGCCGGGCGGAAGAGACGGCCGGTGCCCCAGGCGGCCGGGACACCGGGTGGCGGAGCTTGGATGACACGCCCGCCTCGACGGGCGACGTCATCCGTCCTCGCCACCCGATGGGGAACCCACATGTCCGCACAGTCCGCGCAGCTCACCCTCCACGACACCCGCCGCGCCCGCTGCCTGCCCGACCTGCTCGACCGGCAGGTGGCCGAGCGGCCGGACGCCGTCGCCGTGACCGGCCACGACGCACACCTCAGCTTCCGGGACCTCCGCGCCGCCGCCGCCGGCCTGGGCGTCCACCTGCACCAGCTGGGCGTGGCGGCCGACGACTGCGTCGGCCTCTACGTCGACCCCTCGCCGGAGCTGATGGTGGGCGCCTGGGGCATCCTCTACGCCGGGGCCGCCTATCTGCCGCTCTCCCCGGAGTACCCCGAGGACCGGATCCGCTACATGATCGAGGACAGCCGGACCGGGGTGATCGTCACCCAGGAGCACCTGCGCACCCGGCTGGCCGGGCTCGTCCCGCCGGGCACCCGGATCCTCGTCCCCGCCGGCCCGGACCGGGCGCCCGGGACACCCGGCGCGGCCGGAGCCGACGGCGCGCACCCGTTCCCGCACCAGAGCCGGGGCCCGGCGAGCCCCCGGCCGGAGTCGCTCGCCTACGTCATCTACACCTCGGGCAGCACCGGCCGCCCCAAGGGCGTGATGATCGAGCACCGGAGCATCGTGTCCCAGCTGCGCTGGCTGGTCGCCGGCGGCCACCTCGGGCCGGACGCCGCCGTGCTGCAGAAGACGCCGATGAGCTTCGACGCGGCGCAGTGGGAGATCCTGGCACCGGCCGGCGGCGCGCGGGTCGTGCTCGGCGCCCCCGGCGTCTACCGGGACCCGGAAGCCCTGATCGACACCGTCCGGGAGTACGGCGTGACCACGCTGCAGTGCGTGCCCACCCTGCTCCAGGCGCTGCTGGACACCGAGCGGCTGGGCGACTGCGGCACGCTGCGGCGGCTGTACTCGGGCGGCGAGGCGCTCTCGCGCCGGCTCGCCCGGGCGCTCACCGCCGAGCTGCCGCGGGCCGCGCTGGTCAACCTCTACGGGCCGACCGAGTGCACCATCAACGCGACCGCCCACCTCGTCGACCCCGCCGCCGTGGGCGAGGACGCCGGGTCGGTGCCGATCGGCGTGCCGGTCGACCGCACCCACTGCTTCGTGCTCGACGGGGACCTGGCGCCGGTGGAGCCCGGCGCCACCGGCGAGCTCTACCTGAGCGGTGTCCAGCTCGCCCGCGGCTACCTGAACCGGCCCGACCTGACGGCGGAGCGCTTCGTCGCCTCGCCCCACCTCCCGGGCGAGCGGCTGTACCGCACCGGGGACCTCGCCCACTGGAACCCGGACGGCACGCTCCAGTGCGCCGGCCGGGTGGACAACCAGGTCAAGCTGCGGGGCTACCGGGTCGAGCTGGACGAGATCGCGCTCGCCATCGAGGAGCACACCTGGGTCCGCCGGGCGGCGGCGATCGTCACCGACGACCCCCGGACGGGCCACCGGAACCTGGTGGCCTGCGTCGAACTGAACCCCAAGGAGGCGGCCCTGATGGACCAGGGCAACCACGGCGGCCACCACCAGTCCAAGGCGAGCCGGCTCCAGGTCCGGGCGCAGCTGTCCGACCCCGGGGTGCGGGACGCCGCCGAACTGGCCGGCCGGCCGGTGGTGGCGCTGCCCGGCGGGCGGGAGAGCGAGCGGCAGCGGCGCGAGACCTTCGCCCGCAAGACCTACCGCTTCTACGAGGGCGGCCGGGTCACCCGCGACGACCTGCTGGCGCTGCTCGCACCGCCGGCCGCCCCGGCGGGCCCCGTCACGCCGCGCACCGGCGAGCCGGACCTCGCCGAACTGGGCGTGATCCTGCGGTGGTTCGGCCAGTTCCACAGCGCGGAGCGGCTGCTGCCGAAGTACGCGTACGCCTCCCCGGGCGCGCTGTACGCCACCCAGCTGTACCTGGAGACCGGCGGTGGTGGCGGGCTCGACGCCGGCGTGTACTACTACCACCCGGTCGACCACGCCCTGGTCCGGGTCGGCGAGGGTACCGGGGGCCCGGGCCTCACCGTGCACTTCCTCGGCAAGCGGCGCGCGATCGCGCCCGTCTACCGGAACAACATCCTGGAGGTGCTGGAGTTCGAGGCGGGTCACATGCTGGGCGTGTTCGAGGAGGTGCTGCCCGCCCACGGGCTGGCCGTCCGGCCGGTCGGCCTGCTGCCGTCCGTCCGGGCCGGGCTGGACGTGGCCGAGGAGGACCACTACCTCGGCACCTTCGCGATCGTGCCCGCCGACGGCCGGCCGGCGGCGGACCGCACCGAGTACTACGTCCAGGCCCACCCCGGTGGCGTCGAGGGCCTGGCCGCCGGCCAGTACCGCTGGACGGACGGCGGGTTGGCGCGGATCTCGGACGAGCTGGTGCGGTCGCGGCACGTGATCGCGATCAACCAGCAGGTGTACGAGCGGGCCGGCTTCGGCATCACCGCCGTCGGCCGGGCCGAGGAGCCGTGGCTGGAGTACCTCGGTCTCGGCACGGCCCTGCACCGGCTCCAGCGGGGCGGCCTCGCCCTCGGCCTCGGGTTCATGTCCTCCGGCTACAGCTCGAAGTCCGGGCACCCGCTGCCGTCCGCCCGGCGGATCGACGCGGTACTGGCCTCCTGCGGGATCGCGCCGGGCCCGTCGTACTTCTTCCTCGGCGGGAAGGTGAGCGAGGAGCAGATCCGCAGCGAGGGCATGATCGAGGACGCCGTCCACATGAAGGGTCCGGCCGAGATCGTCCGGGACGAACTGGCCGCCGTCCTGCCCGACTACATGCTCCCCAACCGGGTGCTCGTCCTGGACGAGCTGCCGCTGACCGCCAACGGCAAGGTCGACGCGAAGGCGCTGGCCGCCGCTGAGGCGGTCCGGACGGCGGACGCGGGCGGGCCGAAGGTCGCGCCGTCGACGCCGACCGAGCGCCGGCTCGCGGCGGCCTGGGGCGGGGCGCTGAGGTACCAGGAGGTCTCGGTGCGGGACGACTTCTTCGCCGCCGGCGGCAACTCGCTGATCGCCGTGGCGCTGATCAACCGGCTGAACCGGGAGTTCGGCACCCGGCTGCCGCTGCAGGTCCTCTTCGAGAGCCCGCGGCTGGCCGACCTGGCCGCCCGGATCGACGAGGACACCGGTGAGCCCGGCTCGCGGCTGGTGCCGCTGCACCGCGCGGGCACCGGCGACCCGGTGTTCTGCTGGCCGGGGCTCGGCGGCTACCCGATGAACCTGCGGCTGCTCGGGAGCACCGTGGGCCGCCCGTTCTACGGCATCCAGGCGCACGGCATCAACGCCGGTGAGACGCCGTACCCGACGATCCGGGAGATGGCCGCGGCCGACCTCGCCGAGATCCGCCGGGTGCGGCCGGAGGGCCCCTACACCCTGTGGGGCTACTCCTTCGGCGCCCGGGTCGCCTTCGAGACGGCCTGGCAGCTGGAGCAGGCCGGCGAGCGGGTCGCGGACCTGCTGCTGATCTGCCCCGGCAACCCGGAGCTGCGGCGCGGCGGCGGCGAGCGGCACGGACGCGAGGCCTCGTACCGCGACCCGGCCTACGTGGCGATCCTCTACTCGGTGTTCGCCGGTTCGGTCCGCGGGCCCGACCTGGAGGCCTGCCTGGCCGAGGCGCACGACGAGGACGGCTTCACGGCCTTCGTGCACCGCCTGCTGCCGGAGCTGGGCGAGGAGTTGATCCGCCGGATCGCCCGGATCGTCGGGGAGACCTACGAGTTCGACTACACCTTCGGCGAGCTCGCGCAGCGGCGGCTGGCCGCGCCGGTGACCATCGTCAAGGCCGCCGGTGACGACTACTCCTTCATCGAGGGGAGTTCGGGGTACTCGGCCGCGCCGCCGGTCGTCGTCGAAGTGAGCGGCGACCACTACGGCGTGCTCAGGGAGCGGGGCGTCGGCGAACTCGTCGCCGCGATCCGGGCCCGGCCGGCCGGCTGAGCGGTCGGCCCTCCCGTTCCGGCGGAGCGGGAGGGCCGCCGGCGGACCGGCGCCGCCG
>NZ_JBHWUI010000167.1:0-17747 GCF_042737525.1 Kitasatospora sp. NPDC059973
CGCTGCTGCGGGGCCGTACGGCCCCGCAGCAGCGGGGTCGGCGGGAGGTCGAGGTGCTGGGCTGGCTACCTACTGCCGCATCAGGCAACGTTCGCCCTACTGATGACCTCGCGCAGGCGCTGATCAGCAGCGTGCTTGTTCCGCCAGATGATGTATCGGCGGATCATGCTGCCCTGGGCCTTGTGGCTGGGATGGTCGGTGCCGTCGAGGGCGAAGTAACGCAGGGCGGTGAACTGGGCCTCGATCCGGTTG
The DNA here is from genome assembly GCF_042737525.1 of Kitasatospora sp. NPDC059973. Lineage (NCBI taxonomy): Bacteria > Bacillati > Actinomycetota > Actinomycetes > Kitasatosporales > Streptomycetaceae > Kitasatospora > Kitasatospora sp. NPDC059973. Next base: position 253 of record NZ_JBHWUI010000167.1, read on the forward strand.
AGCCAGGAGCTGTTGGTCGGGGTGTAGGCGATCTCCACATTGTTCGCGGCCGCCCACGTCCCGACCCGCTGACAGCGCTTCGTCGTCAGGTGCGGCGAGTAGTTGTCGCAAACAATCGCAATACGAACACCGATCGGGTGCAGCGAGCGCAGATAGCGGCAGAACTCCAGGAACTTCGACCGGTTCTTGGTCTTCTTGACGTGCCCGTAGAGCTGGTCCTTGGCCAGGTCGTAGGCGGCGAACAGGTGCCTCACGCCGTGCGGGCGGGTGTAGGTCGCCCGTCTGCGCGGTCGGGGATCGCGGTCGGAATCCTTGTGCCTGCCGCCGCGTTCGGCCCACTGCCGGCCGGGGTGGGGCTGGAGGTTGAGCGGCCCGAACTCGTCCATGCAGAAGATGACTTCGGGCTCGCCTTCCTCGGGTATGACCTCGCCGTCGGCGATAGCGTAGAAGTGCTCGACGCGGGCCTTCTTCGTGGCGTAGTCGGGGTTGCGGGAGGTCTTCCAGGTCTTCACGCGTTGAAAGGAGACGCCTTCCTCGCGGAGCAGGATGCGCAGGCCCTCGTGGCTGATGTCGTCGACCACCCCCTCGGCGACCAGGAAGTCGGCCAGCTTGGCCAGGCTCCAGGTCGAGAAGGGCAGGCCGTGCTCAGCTGGCCCGGACTTGGCGATCTTCTTGATCTCGCGACGCTCCGGGAGGGTGAACGTCCTCGGCCGGCCGCCCCTGTACTTGGGGTAGAGCGAGTCGAAGCCGTCGGCGTTGAAGTTGTGGAGCACGTCCCGGACCCGGTCCGCGCTGGTGAACGTCACCTCGGCGATCTTCGCCACCGGCATGCCCTGGGCGGACAGCAGCACCATCTGCGCTCGTCGCCATGTCACTACCGATCCGGTGCCCCTGCGGACGATCCGTAGCAGGCGCCGCCCCTCGTCGTCATCGATGTCCCGCACCCGCACACGTTCAGTCACGTGAGCATTGTGCTCGTCTGGCATGTGCTGGGCGGTCAACTGCCGGGCGTGGCTCTTACGATGCCAGGCATGACGCGCTTTGAGGATCTCCAGCAGTCCCTGTGGGACACCGGTAGCGACTACGGAGTGCAGCCGCCCGTGACTGACCAGGTGATTCTGGAGGCCGAGCGGCTGCTGAGTGTCACGCTCCCCAGCTCCCTGCTGGACCTGCTGCGGCAGCAGAACGGGGGCCAGGTCACGAGCAGCCGGAATGTCTTCCCCACGAGCAGGCCGACCTCATGGAGTGCCGACCACGTCCCCTTCGACAGCGTGCTGGGCATCGGCCACCGCGAGCGAACGATCTCCCTGCTCGACAGCCCGTATCTGGTCGAAGAGTGGAACCTCCCCGCACCTGTGGTGCTGGTCTCGGGTGACGGGCCTTGCTGGATCGGACTCGACTACCGGGCCTGTGGCCGACACGGGGAACCGTCCGTCACCTGGTTCGACGCGGACGACAACTCGGAGTTGGCCCTCGCTCCGAACTTCCAGTCCTTCGTCGAGGGCCTCACCTCCGCCAGCGGGTTCGAGAGCGTGAAGAGCGACGGCTCATTCGGCTGAGCCCGCACGCGAAGCGCCTCCGCACTACCGGCAAGGCCAACCCCTGCCACGAGCCCGTCACAGGGCAAACGCTGCTTGATGCGGCACTACCGGGCCTGCTCCGCGGGGCAGGACTCGGCCAGCAGTTCCAGCAGGCAGGCCGCGACCGTGTCCGGCTCGCCGCTGTGCACCCAGGTGTAGACGGCGGTGCGCCGCTGTGCGTCGATGCTCTGCAGGATGTACCCGTCCACCAGGGCGGCGCTGTTGTCGGGGCGTCGGCGGGCCAGGATCTGCCGGGGTGGGCCTTCCTGCTCGGCCAGGCCCTCGATGTCGTCGGCGCCGGGGCGGTCCCGAAGCTGGTAGACCCACCGCGTTCGCATGCCGACCATTCTTCTGCCTGGGTTGACCGCTCGCCGGCACCCCACCCGATTCGGCCCCTGTGTCGTGGTGCTCAGCGGGGGACGTGCGGCCCGCGGTGTGCCGGGTCGGGCGCCGGCGGCGTCTACGGAAGGCGTCTGCCCGGATGAGAGGTACACCGGGGGGCATCCCGGCGGGCGCCACTGCTTTCCCTGCGGTGACGGCCCAGGAGCGGGGCGCAGATTCGTGTCAGCGGGCGGTCGTGGGAGGGGTGTGCGGGCGGGGGAGGGTGTCGCGCAGCGCGTAGAGGTCGTCGATCGTGGCCTGTTCGGCGAGGCGGGTCGACAGGCGGCGCAGGAGGGGTTCGGGTCTGACGCTCATTGTCTCTCCTGTCCGCTGGGTGGTCGGGGCCTGTTCGGCTCGGGCGTGTGCCCGGCTGTCCCGGGTGGGGTGCGTGCGGGGCCGGCGGGAGAGGGGGAGGTCGCGGCCGGTCCGGCGGGGCTGGGGGAACGGCTGGGCCGCCGGGAGGGGGAGATGGTGAGGCCCTCCCGGCGGCGCTGGGATGCGCGGTTCGTTGGTCAGTGGTCGTCGAGTCCCGGCATGGGGCGGCGGCTGCGGGGGTTGCCGGCTCCCGGACGGGTGGCGCTGCGGTCACGGGCGGCGGAGGCGGCCGCGAGGGCGAGGAGGGTGGCGACGGCGCCGGTGATGAGGTTGCTGGTGATGGAGCGGGTGTGGGCGACGTCGCCGGCGACGACCCAGGGGGCGACGCAGGTCCAGATGCCGAGGGCGGCCGCGGCCCAGGCCATGGAGTGGGTGCGCTCGTAGGAGGTACCCAGTCCGCCCAGGAGCAGGGCGTAGGCGATGCCGGCGATCAGGTTGGTGACGGTCAGGGTGGCGAAGCCGTTGAATCCGGCTATCCAGGGGGACGCGGCCAGGTAGAGGCCGGTGATGAGGGCCAGGGCCTCGATCATCTGGGCTCGTGGGGTGGCGGCGGCGCGGTCGTGCCGGGCTCGCAGCTCCCTCAGGTCGGGGTGTTCCTCGATGGGTGGGCGGTGGGTCGACGCCATGGTGACCTCCGGATGGGAGAAGGGCCTGGCCCGGCGCCTACCCCATAAAGTCGACATAAACAGACAAAGAGGGTGGTCGTCTGGTCGTGGAACCGGGGTCCGCCGGCGTCGGGTGCGGCCGCCGACGGACCCCGCACCTCCCGAGGCGACGGTCAGTGCTTGGCGATGGCCATGCCCAGGAAGAGCCCGACGACCAGCGCGACGGAACCCACCGCCATCACGGACCAGGTCCCGGCGTGGGTGGCGGCGAAGGTCGAGCTCATGCCCGCCTGGGTCGCCGCCTGGGTGGCCTGCGCGCCGGCCAGGTTGGCCTCTTGGACGGCCAGCGCCGTCTCCAGGCCGTGGACCTTGCTCTCCAGCTCTGCGGTCTCCACGATCACGCTCCTCACACGAACGACGCCGACCGGTTCGACGCCGCGTGCACCATCCGTTCCCCGCGCCACCCGCGGCCCTCTCTCCGGCCGGCCCATTCACCCGTTCGACCACGTCCTACCGGGTGCCCATGGGCAGTCCTCCGCCAGGATCCTCAGCAGCTCGGCGGCGACCGTATCCGGGTCACCACAGCGAACCTGCGTGTAGATGGCCGTCCGCGCCGACTCGTCGAGCTGTCGCAGGACGTACCCGTCCACCAGGCCCCGCCTGCGGGGCACTCCCGCACCAAGTCCCGGCGCGGCCATCGCTCCCTGCCGGTCTCTAGGACGAGTAGATCCGAAGTTCCGGCCCGCCAAAGGGCAACGGAGGGCGCTAGCGCCATCAGGATCGCCCGGCCCGTGAGATGAGCAGTTTCCTCGTCCGGGCGGACACCGCAGACCTCCTCAGCTACGAAGGATGGTGGTTTCCGGTCACGCATACGCGATCCCCGCGATCCCCCTCGCGGAGGAGTGGCGGACACAAGGACCGGCCCAGGGCCGGTAGATATGGCCTCATCACCCCCCTGCGCTCCGCCGGCGGCCACCGCCGCTTCTCCCGCCGCCAGCTGCGGGTCGCGATGCGCGTCCGCGACCTGGTCGACCAGGGAACCGCCGTCGACGCCGCCTGCCGCATCGTCATCCTCCAAGACCAGCTCTAGGAAGCCCAGCGCCTCGTCGAACACCTCCGCCACCCGTAACGCCGGCTGACAGCACACCCGCCGTTCCGGCCTGGGGAACACCACTCACCGCGCCCGCGCCTGCGTCGGCTCGGGCAACGGGCCCATCCGCCGCTCCAGGAACCTGACAGCCGAGCCGCGCGCGCCGAAGGGCCATGATCGGCGGGCATAAGGGAAGGATGGTGGCAATCCAGGGAGGCTGATGTGGCGACGGACCGGATCGGGCTGGCGGACGTGCTGGCCGCAGGGGAGGGCGCTGCTCCGGTGCGCTCCCTCGACGTGGTGGCCCGCAACCTCCGGGAGCGCTTCTCGGTGACAGTCGTCTCGTTCCTGTTCGTCGACGCGGTGGGCCAGTGCCTGCTGCGGTTCGACGACGCGGCTACCACCGGCCCGAACCGCTACGCCGAGCGGATCCCCCTCGATCGTGGCACCGTCTACGACCACGTCCTGCGCACCCAGCAGCTCGTCGTGGCTCCCAAGGACGGGCGGGTGCTGGCCCCGGTCACCAACCGCGGCGACACCATCGGCGTCCTGGAGCTGCACCTGACCGAGGCCACGGACGACGTCCTGGAACAGATCAGGGAAGCCGCCCACGCGCTGGCGTACCTGCTCGTCACCGACCGGCGCTTCACCGACCTCTACCACTGGGGCAACCGCACTACCCACGTGAGCCTGGCCGCCGAGATCCAGAGCCAGCTCCTGCCTTCGGCCTCGTCCTGCGAGGCACCGGAGTTCGCGCTCGCCTGCGCCCTGGTCCCGGCCGCGGACATCGCCGGCGACACCTACGACTACTCCCTCGACCACACCACCCTGCACCTGTCGATCACCGACGCCATGGGCCACGACGTAGCCGCTGCCTTGCTGGCCACCCTGCTGGTCAACGCCTCCCGAGGCGCCCGCCGCGACGGAGTGATGGGTGGGGTGGGGAGCGGGTGCGCACGTCGGCCCGGCAGACGCTGCGCTGTGCCATTTTCTCTTGACCTGGCGGCGGGCGGTGGCCAGCGCGGGGGTGGATGGTGTGGGTGGCCTGGGGCCGGTGAACCGGCCAGCCAGTGACGGCCCCGCCGCTTCGGTTCGCCGGTCCAGGCCGGTGCTGCGTCTGGTCGGGCCGCTCCCGGGCCTCGACTCCCGCTCCGGCCGGTCCCGCCTGCCGCTCGCCGACCCGTTGTCCGTGACGGTTCTGCCTCTGGACAGGGCGTTGCCGAGTGCCGACTCTGGAGGAGCGCCACCGCAGGTATGGTCGACGACTCACGGATCGGGGACCTCATGACAAGCCACGGCCACGGCCACCACGGCAATTCGGGCTCCAACTGGCAGCAGGCGGCGAACGACCAGCGCCACCGGCAGGAACAGGCCCATCGCCGCCAGCAGGAGGAACAGGCCCGCCTGCAGCAGGCGGCGGCGGACGACCAGCGCCGCCGGCAGGAGGAACAGGCCCGCCGTGACCGCGAGGAGGAGGAGCGCCGAGGTCGTTGGCAGTGGGAGGAGGAGCGCCGCCAGCAGGAGGCGAGCGCCCGCGAGCGTCAGAGGAAGGACGAAGAAGCCGGCGTGGCCGGGAACGCTGAGAAGTAGCGGCGCTTCTGTTTCACAGCACTTCGCCCCGCCGACTAACCAGTCGACGGGGCGAAGCAGAAGCCCAATTGACCAACAGCGTCCTCGAATCGCGAGGGGCCGGCCTTCAGCGTAGGCACGCCTTCCAGCCAGAACCTGCGATCACCTCTCCTACTGCCCCCACGCCCGCCATCCTGGAGGCCGCTCTGGAGGGGAGACGATGGACTTCGAATTCGAATGCTGGAATTGCGACGAGACGGTCACCGTCTACGGCGAGCCGCTGGGCTTCTTCAGCGTCCACAGCTACCGGCTGCCCTACGACTGGACGTGCTTCTACTGCGACGCAATCAACATCACCCCGGATGACTGACCGCCCCTTCGATCTTCCCCACCCCGGCCGGTGGCGGGACCTGCCCTGCCGGACGTCCGGGCACGGGCGGCAACCCAGCCACCGACGCGGCCCGCCGACCCGGGCCTGGCTGGGTGCGGTGTACCGCCCCCGCACCCGTGGCCAGCGCCCGGATGCGCTGGACCATCCGGCTGCCGCCTGGACTGCGCCATCGACGCTGCGCGCCGACAGCGCACCGGTCGGGCCGCGGGCGGCCCGACCTGTCCAGTTGCCCTTCGCCTGGTGGTGGGTGTCCGTGCCGGGCGCGGGCACCTGCCGGACCCGGCCTGCCCCGGCTGCTAGGACCTGCCCACCACCGAGCACTGGCCCAGGTCACCACCCACCTGGACGAGATCGTGAGCACCACCAGGACGACGGGCAGCAGCAGCGCCTTCGCCTGCCGACGTGGCCCCGTAAATCGAACTCGAGGCCGTCACCGCCGGGCCCGTTCGCGGGGCCCGGCCGGCTGCGTGGTGTCCGGCGCGGGCTGAACCGGCTCCGTCTGCCGAGCGGCTCATCGCGACCCGTGGCTGCTGTTGCCCCCGCTGACGGTTACGGCGTCTCGGTGGGCAGCAGGTCGGCGGCGAGCAGCGGCAGGGCGAGGCGGTGGGCGGCGGCGGCGCACAGTGCGTCCGGCATCGTCAGCTCGATCGCGGCGGCAGCGGCGCGGGTGGTGAGGTCGAGGGCGTGGGCGGTGTCGGTGGCGAGGGCGGCGCGGTGTTCGGCGGGACGGGGCTGGCGGACGCCGAGGAGGGTGAGTTCGGCGAGCAGGTGGTCGGCGCGCTCGTGGGCGCCGGCGCGGGCGAGGACGGTGACGAGGTCGGCGACGGCCGCCTCGGGCAGGATCGCGCGGTCGAGCCAGTGGCTGACCCGGGAGTCGGGGCCGGCGGCGATCCAGGCGAGGACGGCGCGAGCGGTGACCACCACCCGCTGCTCGCCGCCCGCGAGGACTCGCACGCCCCGGGTGTCCCCGGGCAGGGGGCGCAGTTCGGCGGGTGGCTGGTCGGAGTTCTCGTCGTGGTCGGGGAGGGGGTGGCCGCCGGTGAGCATGAGGGCCGGGCCGGCCGGGAGGTGGCCGGCGAGGAGGGGGGCGAAGGTGGTTCGGAGTTGGTCGCGGACGGCCCACAGGGGCTCGATGGTGATCGCGCCGTCGGTGGTGCGGACGGCGACGAGGTCGCCTTCGGTGATGCGGGCCGCGCGTTGGGCCTGGGCGGGCAGGACGAGGCGGCCGCGCTGGCCGACGCGGGCGGTGACGGCGGTGGGCTCGGTCATGCCCGCACCCTAGGCCCACACACCGTGCCTTGGTGAGCAAACCGGGATTTGCTCACCCCTGGGTGCGGTTGGGGCTGGTACAGCGCTCCCGCATTCGCGAGGAGCTCGTGGAGACCGGGTGGTTCGACGAGACCGGTTCAACGATGTCGGCTGCTTCCGGCTCGGCGACCACGCCCGCCGGACACTGCCCAAAGGTCGTTCCGCTTCGGCACGTCGGCTGACCAACGGCGCCGACCAGGCACCGAGAAGCTGGCCCGCGGTCCGCACTCATCTGGGTGCGGGCCGTCGTCGTATCTGGAGGCCGCCGCGGGCGAGCCCTGCTCTGGTCTTGCCGGGCAGGGCCAGAGCAGTATCACCGCTGATAGCGGTCTGGGACTGCAGCGCCCGGGCTGCGAGACTGTGATCATGACCGACCGCCGACCCCTTTCTCTGCCCCACTTCTCCGAGCCCGCCTTCGACGCTCCTGCCACCGCCCAGGTGGGCGGGCGCCGGCTGCTGCCGGTCGAGCAGGGCGCCGACTTCCGCCAGCCGCCCGGAGAGACGGAGCCCGCACCTGCTCCGGCCCGCCGCCCGCTCGCCGCCGGAGGCATCACCTTCTCCGATCCGGACCGGCAGATCTGACCTGACCGCCCGCACCTGTGGGTGGTGCGCTACCAGCCGTCCATCGCCCGGACGTCGCCGCTGATCGCGTAGCGGCGGCAGGCCACCAGCTCGGCGATGGTGAGCCCGATGTCGTCGGCGACGGGCGCCAGGACGTCCTCGGCCTGGCCGTCGCCGACGTAGGCCGGGACCACCTCGAGGGCGAGCACGCCGAGCCGGTGCTGGGCGGCGCGATGCTGGGCGACCAGGTCGCGGCCGGCACTGACGTGCCGACGCCACGCCTCTGCAGTGATGCCGTCCGGGGCCGGACCGGTCTCCAGCTCGGAGGCGGGGACGTCGGGACGGTCGCGGACCTCGGTGACCGCGCGGGCGACGATCCCCCCGACCACCTCGGCCGGAAGCGGCCGGCCGCTGGCCTCGGCCTGGGCGTCGGCCAGGCGCTCCGCGATCAGGTCGGTGAGCTCCGCGAGTCGGCCCTTGAGGTCGACCACCGCGCGCACCGGCAGGACCAGGGCGGCGCTGTCCCACGCGTGGGACGCCCCGAGCTCGGCGGCGACGGCGCCCTCGATGGCGGCGGCGGTGGCCGCCAGATCGAGCAGCCGGTACGCGGTCGAGCGGCCGATCCCGAACTCGGCGAGCGCGTACGCGCCCCAGCTGTCGTGGCCGAGAGCCGTCCACACCCGCGCCCGGTGGGCCGCCCGCACCCGACGGGCCAGCACCAGCACCGCCGCCCGGACGTCCTCGATCGCGGTGCGCAGCTGCTCGGTCAGCTCCCGTACCCGCGCTTCACCGACGGGGCCGGCCTGCTCCTGCTGCTCGTCCATACCGGCATCGTTCCCGTGCCGGGGCCGTGCCTCACTTGAAGTCCGCGAGAGCCTCCTGCCGTACGGCGGTGAGCAGCAGGTCCACCTTAAGGTGCTGTTCCTCGTCGTCCAGGTCCTGGCCCTGGGTCAGTTCCACCAGGTACTGGAGTATGCCTCTGCCGAGGGCGGCGACGGCTGCGGTGTCGTGGCTGCCGGTGCTGTTGGCCCAGCTCGTCATCAGTTCGCCGGACAGCCGGACCATGGCGGCCACCTGGTGGGTGCCGAACGCGTCGGCGGGCCGGCCGGTGTTGATCTGCTCGTCGGTGGCGTCCTGCGTCGTCTGCTTGATGACGGCGGCGCCGAAGCGGGCGATCAGTTGGGGCAGCGGCTGTTCGCTGATGCCGTTGAGCTCGGGGGAGTCCAGGACGGCGTGGTCGCGCCGCCAGGACGCCTCCAGGGCTTTGGCGGCGCGCAGCATTTCGTAGGGGGCGAGATCGGCGATCATCTGCGGACGGTAGCCGTACCGGCCGTGGTGCCGTACCTGTGCGGTGTTGCAGATTCCGTCCGGCGGGATGTGTCCCGGTGGGATCCCGCCGGGCGGAATCCGTCCGGCGGACTGCGGGGTCGTGGTGCCCGGCCGGGGGCAGTGCTCGCCACGGTCGGCGGGTGCGGCGGTCGGGAACGGGCCGCGGTGGTGGTGGAGGGCGACCTGCTGGCGCGCCGGTAGAGACGCCGAGTGAACCGGTGAAGCCGCTGCGCGGCGCTCCTCGGTGCCGATAGCGTGGGCGGCCGGGGATTCACGGACGAAGGGGGCGGCGATGGCGAGGTTTCCGAGCCGGGCAGAGCTTGCGGCGTTGAGCGACGTTGAGTACGAGGCGCTCGGGTCGTTGCATTTCGCGGTGAACGACCTGCGTCACGAGTGGGTTTCCTCGGGCGCGGTGGTGGAGCGGATGATTGCCATGAACGACCATGCTGACCACGCCGACGGCGACAGCCCGTTCTCCCACCGCTCGCAGGCTCTGTCCGAGGTGTACCGCGCTGCTTCCCGGTACAACCGGGCGGTGGAGAGGGTGATGTGGCCGTGCGTGAGCGCTTACGCCGTGCTCGGCATCACCCTTCTGGACCGGGTGGTCACAGGGCGCGGCCCGCTGGACCACCTCACCGTCCGCGCCCTGAGCGCCGAGCCCACTCTCGCCGCGCTCCTGGCCGCCCTCGCCGTCCCGGTCGCCTCCCTACGACGGGCCCGCTCCGCTGAGTTCCTCGCTTCCGAGCAGCAGGAGCAGAAGGAACTGCTCGCCACGGCAGAGGGCGTCTACGTCAACCTTGCCGACCCTGCCCGGGACAGGCCGCTGGACCGGGTGCGGGCGGCCGCGTGCCGGCTGACGGAGGCTGACGACCTGCGCATCGACCCCCTGTGGGACAGCCTGATGGAACCGCTGACTGCCCTGGCCGAGCAGAACACCCTGGAGATCAGCTTCTACCTCGCCCATCAGGGCTGATCGGCGGATGCGGGTCGGCTTGCTTCGCGGCGGTGCTGGCGCAGCTCGTCGAGGAATTCGGTAGAGGCCTGATCGCCCTGGGCACATACCGAGTCAGGGGTTATTGTCCTGGATCCATTGCTCGACGATCCGTCCAACCAATTGGTCTGCTGTGAGCCGTTCCGGGTCTTCTGCAGCTATTCTAGCGATCTGCGTATACTGCTCCGGTCCCAGGCGAATGGTATTCAGCTCGTGGAATAGCTCGACGGAGTAGAGAACCCAGTGCAAGGCCGCTGCCTCGTCAATTGAGTGCTGCGGATTGCGTTGCTTGACCAAGTCCTCGGCGGTCCTCCAGGCGCCTTCAAGCGTCACTTCGACTGCGGTGGCAAGGAGATCGTCCTCATCAGCCAGGGGCAGCGCGGGCCCTGGGGCGCTGCTCAGCGCTTGATGGACTCTCGCTATCACCTTCTTGAAGGAATCCCAGGTGGCGCCAGCGATGATTCCGGCTGCCGCCGCGCCTACATAGAAGGAAGGGTCGAGGAAGGTAGACCACCCTTGCCCGCCCCTTTTGACGAATCCCCTGACGAACTCCTCGGCATTCTCTTCAAGGATTGCGTCGATGGCGTCAAGAGTGGCGTCCGTGCTGTCGTCTGATGTTTCGATAGCCTCTTCCGGGGGCTTAGGGTCTTCGTTGGTTGCCTCATTCATGATCGTTCCTAGAGGATGAGGAAGTTCAGTACCGTTCCGTAGACCGCTAATACCAAGACTAGCCTCGATCTTGCATGAGGGTCCGTCAGCTTACTGACGGACCCTTTCGGCTCGTCCGCGGTGGTCATTTCTGCAGGTGGGCAGGCTGGCGGCCCGGCTGTCGCGTCGGGTGGGCGCCGGGTTCCACGGCTCCGGTCGGGTGGTGCTGCTCGTAGGGGCGGGGGAGTTGCTGGTCAGCCGGGGTTCGGCAGGGCTGCGAGCCGTTGCAGTGCTTCGGTGATCACACTGGTCCAGGGCCAGTGCCTGGCGAGACGGAGGATGCGGCGGCGTCCGGTGGTGACGAGCTGAGCGGCTGCGGAAAACAGCCGCAACCTCAGGCGGCGGGGCTCCCACCGGCGGGCCTGGCCGGTGAGGGCGAGCATCGGCATCCAGGCCAGCAGGTCCAGGGCGATCTGGACGATCTCCAGCCAGATCTGGTTCTGCGCGGCGTCGTGCAGGGGAAGATTGCGCAGGCCGGTGGCGCGGGCGGCGCGGATGCGGTCCTCGGCGCGGGCCCGCTGGCGGTGCCGCAGCTCCAGCTCGGCGATCGGGGTGCGGGCGGTGTTGGTGGCGACGCAGGTCAGGCGCATGCCGTCGGCGTCGGTGAGACGCAACTGGGCGCCGGGGTGCGGCCGTTCCTTGCGGACGATCAGCCGCATCCCCTTGGGCCAGCCCTTGAGGCAGTCGCCGTCGAGCTCGGCCACCCAGGCCCCGTTACGGACCTCGCCGTCGGGCTCGACGGCCGGTGTCCAGGCCGATGCCGGGACCTTCAGGACTGCGTGGTGGATGGCATCGGTGATGGTCATGCCGACCGAGTAGGACAGCCACCGGCCGCGTGCGGCAAGCCAGTCGACGAACTCGTGGGTGCCCCCACCAGAGTCGGTGCGGATCAGCGTCCGCCTTCCGCGCCGGTACTTCTTCGGCAGCTGCGCCAGCGCGAGCCGGGCGGCTTCGATGTGGTCAGCGGCGGTGTTGCTGCCCGCGTTCCCGGGCCGCAGCAGGGCGGCCACCGGCTCCCCGGACCCGCCCCGGCCGTGGTCGACGAACCCCATCAGCGGATGGTGCCCGAAGGTCTTCTTCCAGGTCGCGGCCGCATCCTGCTTCTCGGAATGCGCGATGACCAGCACCCCGTCCAGGTCCACGACCACCTGTCCGGCCGCGTCCGGCGCCGCGTCACCGGCCAACTTCCATACATCTGCGCGGACTTGAGCGCGGGCCTGCCGCAGTGCGGTCAGCGCATGCTTCCCGCCCGCTGCCAGCGTGTCGACCAGCCGGGACACCGTCGGATCGGAGGCCACCGGCCCGAACACCGCCGGCTTGGCCCGCAGCATGCCCACGTCCGCCAGGCAGTCTCCGCCCAGCGCGACCGCGAGCGCCACATCCAGCAAGACCTTGCCCGGATCATGCACCGCCCGCGGCTTGCGCCACGGCCCCAGCGCCGCCGATATCGCCGCATCCAGACCAGTCTTGCGGACCGTCTCCACCAGCAGCACCCCGCCGGCCTGAGAAACCACCCCGCGACCACCGCCTTCGGTACGGACACGCGGGTAGAACCCGATACGCTTCTTCACCTGGAGAGTGCTTCTTTCCTGCGACGACCTGGACCCTAGACAAGTCCCATCGTTGCAGGTCAGGAGCACTCTCCGCGTTTCTGATCATCCACCGGACACCCTGCCAGGTGAAGGCGCAGGGTTAACGTGCCGAGTAGGTGGTGCTGGAGTCAAGGCAGACGGCTGATTACCTCTGACGGTCCAGTGAAAGTGGCAAAGAACGCCGCGCCGTGATCGGCTTATTCCTGCAGGAGGTAAGCATGGGTACAGGGCAGATGTAGGCCCAGTACCGCGACCTGATTAGTCAGCAATCAAGCCAATTTGGGGTGAATATGTCGGCTTTGGGCAACTATGCAGCAAACAAGAGAAACTTTGTTGATGCTCTCGCTGCGTGGGCCACGGAACTTAACGACGGGGCGCCAACCAATACCCGTCCAGCTGCTAGCCAGACACTCAAAGCTGCTGCTGATGCCGCCTACGAACTTGTTGAGTACCTAAATTCGCCCATCATCGACCGTGCTATCGAGACTTTTCACACTTCCGCAGCCGAGCGCGCTCTAGCTGCAAAGAACTTAAGGAAATATCTCAGCGACGCGGGACTCGAGTCTTCGGACAGGGTGAAGTGGGAGCTTCATGACGACAATTGGTGTGTGGGCTCCCAGGTAACAGTCACGTATCAGGACGACAGCGGCGATGCTCACACCATCACCGTCAGCGGCCACTACGATAGCGAAACGGGATGGGGTACGGGTGTGTGTTAAGCACTAGCCTTAGATCTTTTGTGACGGTCCGTCGGATTCTCTGGCGGGCCGTTTCGGTCGTCCGGGCTGATGCGGGCAGGTCGGGGGCCCGGCTGTCGCGTCGGGCCCGGCCAACCGCCAGATGCGATCGCGGGCTTCGGCCCGTGCGGCGCGGCTGGCGGCCAGTGCCCCAGAGCCCGCTGCGGCGAGCGTGTCGACCAGGCGGGAGACGGTCGGGTCGGAGGCCACCGGCCCGAAGAGGGCCGGTTCGGCCCGCAGCATCGCGACATCGACCAGGCAGTCCCCCGCCCAGGGCGGTCGCCAGCGCGAGGTCCAGCAGGATCTTGCCCGGGTCGTGCACCGCCCGCGGCTTGCACCACGGCGCCAGCGCCTGAGATATCTCCTGATCCAGGCCGGTTTTACGGACCGCCTCCACCAGCAGCACGGCCCCGGACTGCGAGACTACCGCACGGCCGTTGCCCTCGCCCCGGACAGGCGGGTACGACCCGCTACGGTTCTTCACCCGGGGAGTGCTTCTCTCTTGGCGACGAACAGGACCTTCGACAAGCCCTATCGTCCCAGCTCAGAGGCACTCCTCGCTTATTTGATCACCCCTCGGACCGCCCCCTTCGTGAAAGCCCGAGGCTAGTAAGCCGAGATGATCCATACCTGTTCACCTTCTGCGGTCGCCCGGTGCGCACCGGCTCCGGGCCCGGTCGGCCTTCGCCCCTGGTTGCTCCCGGGGAATCGGACGGCCAGTGGTGGGTGTTCAATGGCCCGATCACCGCACGCTGAGCTGGGAGGGCACCACTGTGGGACGTAAGAAGCCGGGCAAGCCGCGCCGGGAGCGCGGAGTGGGCGAGTACACGCTGCAGCAGCTCCAGCCGCCCGGCTATGACGAGTGGATGAGCCCGGCCGCCGGCTTCGACGCTGAGCGGGCCGCCGCCGACCCCCGGCTCTCCTCGCAGGCCGTTGACCTCATGCGACGACTGGGCAGGCTGCGGCCGGTCTACGGAGCGAAGATCCCCCTGCAGGCCGTGTGGCTGGACATGGCCATCGACGGCGGCGTCCTGCGGCTGCGCCGCCCGGACGGCAGCGTCGGCGATTTGCCCGCCGACGAGCTCGCGGGCATGCTCGGCGGTGCGACCGGGGTGGAGGACGTCCGCAATGCGGTGCACGAGCTCCACGCCACCGGCATGCTCCTCGTCGAACCGGATGGCGAGGACGACACCGTGCTGCGCGTCGTCATCGGCAAGCCCACAAAGCCCGGCGATCCGTGGCTGTTCGGTGGCGACATCGCCAGCGACCTGGTGCCCAAGACGTGCATCCCGGGTGACCCGCAGTCCCTGGGCCACGAGGAGTTCGCCGCGCTCGCCTACCTACGTGCCCACCTCGCGGAAGGCACCCTTGGCACCGCGGAGGACTACGCCACGTTCAAAGGCGTCGGCTCCGTCGAGCGCGCACAGGAACTCTTCGACGCCGTCGCCGACCTGGTCGACGTCCGAGGCTGCCCGGCCTGCCCCACCGCGCACCTGTGCACCCGCGACCCCGACGACCTCGACCAGGCCGCCTGAGGGGTGGGGCCCGTCTCGCCGCCAGATCCGTCCGTCCTGGCCGCCTACAGTGTCTCCACCGACTACCCGGAGGCGCCCAGTATGGCCAGGCCTGCTGTTGCCGCGATCCTCTTCGATTCGACCTGGGGCGGTGATGTCCCGCGCGCGGCCCCCGCACCACGGGGCGAGGCCGTAGTCGACTGGCGGCTGCTGCGGCGGTTCCTCGACGACAACGGCTACAGGGAGGTCGTCATCAACACCGCGCCGGACGGGAGCGTCAGGCTCAGCCGGTAAGCCCGCCGCTCACGTCCGATGGCACACCGAAGGGGTGGTCAGGAACCGGTTGCGGGGCGCCCTTGGCCAACGCCTGAGCTCGCTGGTTACGCTCCGGCGAGGCGGGCGGAGATTCGCCGGGCTACCGACTGGGGGCGGCGTCCTCCAGGGCGGTGAGCATTCGGGCGTGGACGGCGGTGGCCGCTTCGCGGGTCGCCGGGTCCGGGTCCGTGAGCTGGGGGGCGATGAGCTCGGCGGCCGCGGCGAGGACCGGGACCGGGACGGTGGCCTCGTGGAGGTGGAGGAGCTGGGAGGCGGCACGCTCGCCGGGGGTGGCCCGGGTGCGGGCGTCGGGGATCAGCGAGGTGAGGCCCCGGGGCTGGGGCTGAGTGCTGGTCACCCGGGCATTGTTCCGCGTCCCGGGGTGCCGGTGATCACCACGGCCGGTCGTCGGGTTCCTCGTCCGGCACCGGGCCGTGGTGGTGGCGGGCGATCGCTTCCAGCAGGGCCTGGCGGGCCCGGCGCCGGTGGACGTCCTCGGTGCGGCCGGCGTCGGCGGCCCGCCACGGCTCGGCCGTCGCCTCGAACCGCTCCAGCACGGCGCGCAGCGCGCCCTCGACGGCGGCCGGCGACCAGGGCGGCGGGGTGCGGGGTGTTCGGACGGTGTCGGCGAGGACCCGGGCGGCGCCGGGGCCGAGTGCCCGCCGGGCCCGGCGGGCGGGCGGAGGCGGTGTCACGCCGGTCGCGGCTGCGTGGGATCGGTGGTGCCGTCGCCGTTCGCGCCGCCCAGGTCCTCGACCACGTCCAGGTCCAGTTCGGTGGCGAGGCGGTGCAGGTGCTCCCACTGGTCGAGGTCCAGGCCGAGCGCGGGGTCGCTGGCTACCCGCAGGAGGGCGGCGGCCGCGATGCCGGGCCCGGCGGCGGCGAGCGCGTTGTGCAGGGCCTCCTCGCAGGCCTCCTCGCCGCGGCCGTCCTGGTAGTGCAGGGCGATCTCGAAGGACTCGACCGCGCTGTCGAACACCCCGCGGTAGGCGAGGCGGTTGAGCGGATCGCCGTGCTCGTGGCCGAGAGCCCGCAGCTGTCGGAGGGGCAGCACGCGGGCGTCGCCGGCGGCGGTGGCGGTCCGGCCGGCCTCGATGGCGGCGGCCAGTTCGCTGGCGAGCAGGTTGAGCTCGCGCGCCAGGTCGCCGAGGACGCAGGACGGGAGGGCGGCGGCGATCGCGCAGACGGTGATCAGCGGCATCCGCTCGCCGTCGTGGAGTTCGGGCAGTGTGCCGGTGGTGTGCGAGGCGCCGAGCACCACGCCCGCCGCCAGGGTGTAGCGCAGCTCCTCGGTCAGCAGACCGTCGCTGTCCGGGATGATCTCGCGGCTGCTCGCCTGGACGATCGCCTCGGCCACCCGCTCCAGCAGCCGGCCGTGGTCCTCCTCGCACTGATGGCCGGCCAGCTCGCGCACCCACGCGGCCGCCGCTTCCCCCGCGTCGGCGGCCCGGTGCAGCGCCGCCAGCTCGGCCGCCCGCTGCGCCTGGTCCTCCCCGTCGGGGGCCTCGGTCTCGTGGGTATCGGAGTGCGGCGGTGGCGCGGACAGCGGAGTGGTCATACCGGTGCAACCCCGCGCGGGACCGGACGGTCACGGGTGCAGCCAGGGTCACCTTGCCGCACGGAACTGCAGCGCTGGGCAGCACTCCCGCCGCGCTGCGCAGCGGTGCGGGACAACCGGCCGCGCGGCGTGGGGGCAACGAGGGTGCGCAACGGGGACGGTACGGCCCGGGGGCTGTGCAAGGGGCGGCGCCGATACCCGCCCGTTTCACCCCGGGGGGAAACATCGCTGGTCGCGGGGCTAGCATCCGGGCATGAGTTTCTCCCCGGGGGTCAACGCGGTGTCCGAGCCGATGCTGTTCGGCGGTCCGACCTGCGCGGTGTGCGGCACGGAGCTGGCGTGGGCCGGCAAGGGCCGCCGGCCGAAGTACTGCTCGAAGAGGTGCTCGTCGAAAGCGGACCGCGCCCGGGAGAAGGAGAAGCAGGAGCAGGCCCTCGCGGCGGCCGCCGAAACGCCCCGGGGCGAAACGGCGCTCCCCGACGGCCTGGCCGACGACCCGTCGGCCGCCGAACTGCTC
Source organism: Kitasatospora sp. NPDC059973 (assembly GCF_042737525.1). Taxonomy (NCBI): domain Bacteria; kingdom Bacillati; phylum Actinomycetota; class Actinomycetes; order Kitasatosporales; family Streptomycetaceae; genus Kitasatospora; species Kitasatospora sp. NPDC059973. Next base: position 17,374 of record NZ_JBHWUI010000167.1, read on the forward strand.
ACCCTAGGCGAGGAGCTGGTCCGGCACGACCGGCTGCTGCTGCTCCAGCTGGACCGCGCGGCCCGCGACGGCGACGAGGCTCTTGCACGCCAGGCCGCCGCCGACGTCCTGCACTCCGCCTACTCGGTGATGCAGCGCCACCGCGAGCTGGTAGAGCAGCTGCTCACCGAGCACCCGACGCAGGCCCAGGCGGCGGGACAACCCACCCCGGAGCTCGCAGAAACGCCCCGGGGTGAAACCCGTACCGCCCTGGGCAGCACCTCGGCAGCGGCGGGGGGGGGGGGGGGCCCCCCCCCCCCCCCCCCCCCCCCCCCCCCCCCCCCCCCCCCCCCAAAGCCCCCCCGGGGAAACAACCCCCCGGCCAGCGCCCCCCC
>NZ_JBHWUI010000168.1:0-1099 GCF_042737525.1 Kitasatospora sp. NPDC059973
GGGGGGGGCGGGGGGGCGCGCGGGGGGGGGGGGCCCCCGCCCGCCCGGGGTCCCCCCCCGGCCCCCCGGGCCCGCCCGGCCGCGGACGGGCTACGGGATGATCGGCTCGCAGCCGACCGCCTTGCCGCCGGCGACGAGGAACTGCCGCCAGAGGTCGGCGGTGTCGGGGAAGAGCCCGCTGCCGGCCACCCCGGGGCTGTACTTCCGGTCCAGGTGGAAGTAGGTGGACTTGCCCTGGCACGTGGCGACCACGTTCTCGCCCGAGGACCCGATCCACCGGGCGCGCCCGTAGGCCTCCGTACGCGCGTCCTGCGGGTCCAGCGCGCTGACCCGGGGGTCGGTGGTGATCGTGAAGGAGGCCTGAGTGTTCAGGCCGCTCGGGGAGGAGATCGCACAGGACCAGACCGGGGCGAAGCCGGCGGTCACCGTCTGCCGGTACCTCTCGCCGGCCTGTGGGTCCCGGGCCGGCGCCATGCCGGGCAGGCCGCAGACGTTGCCGAGGTCGGCCGGTTGCGGGGTCGCCGCGGCGGACAGGCCGGACGGGGCGGGGAGCCCGCCACCGCACCCCTTGCTCTCGGCGGCGGTGTTGGCGAACGCCACGGCCAGCGCCGCCATCCCAGCGGCGCGGCCGCCGACCGTGTGGTCCGACCCGAGCAGTCGGACCTCGGCCCGCATGGCCTGGGGACAGCCGTCCGGGAGCAGCGCCCAGGCGCGGGAATCCAGCACGGCGCCGGTGGAGCCACCGGCGAACAGCCGGGCGTCCGGTGCTGTCGGCGGCGTGACCTCGTCCTGGGGGAGCGCGAGGGCGAGCACCGCGGACCGGCCGGTCGGGCCGAACAGCCCGTACGAGACCGTCACCCGGCAGGCAGCGGTCCGGTCGTAGGCGCCGGGCGACCAGCCGTCGCTCTTCTCCTCGCTGATCCGCCCGGGCCCCAACGCGGTGTGCACCTCGTCCGCCGTCGCGGCGCCACCGCAGACCGTGTCCGGCCCCAGTACGTTCGTCAGTTTGTACAGCAGCACCCCCGAGGCGGGGGGCGGGGTAGGCCCGCACAAAGCCCCCGCCCCCCCGCGGCGCCGCCCGGGGGGTGATAAGCCGCCC
>NZ_JBHWUI010000168.1:1109-17560 GCF_042737525.1 Kitasatospora sp. NPDC059973
GCCGTGATCGCCACGATCACGGCCGCCGCCCGCAGGCGCGGCCGCCGGGTGGTGAAGCCGCGCCGGGTGAGGGCCTCGTCGGTGCGGCGCAGCGCGCCCGCGGTCCGGTCCGTGCTCCCGTCCGCGCGGTCCTGTTCGGCCGTCATGGCGTCCTCACCCCCTGCCGAGCGCACCGTTGTAGGTGCGGTCGATCGCCGTCGAGTGGTTCTGGGTGACGCCCTCCATGAGCTGTTGGGTCACGCCGCCGGTGGCGTCGACGTCCCGGTGGGAGACGCCCGACAGCACCGCCTTGTACTCGATCATGGACGTGAGCTGCTCCTCACCCGCGGAGTAGTTCTTGCTGAGGTCGCCTCTGCTTCCCTTCCTCTGACGAGAGATCAGAGCCACTCCGACAACAGGGCGACCGTACAGGCCCGCCCCGTAGGTGTACCGACGCACCCTCCGTCACCCCGGTTGCGCCCGCCGTGTCAGGGATTCGGCGGGCCGTGTCGACGGGTGAAGGGTCTTGTTACCGGCGGGTCGCTTCCCTATCATCGCGAGTGTTACAGCTTTACTGTCAAACCCCGAGGGGGCGGTCGCCAGTGCGTGACCCGAGCAGTCCCGGCCCGCTGGCCGGGGTCCGGGTGGTCGAGCTCGCGGGGATCGGCCCCGGGCCCTTCGCGGGCATGCTGCTGGCCGACCTCGGGGCCGACGTGGTCCGGGTGGACCGGCCCGACCCCTCACCGCTCTCCCAGGACCCGGCCTACGACGTCACCAACCGCAACAAGCGCTCGGTGCTGGTCGACCTCAAGTCCCCCGGCGGGCCCGCGCGGGTGCTCGACCTGGTCGAACGCGCCCACCTGCTGATCGAGGGCTACCGCCCCGGAGTCGCCGAACGCCTCGGCGTCGGCCCCGAGGCCTGTCTCGCCCGCAACCCCGCCCTGGTCTACGGCCGGATGACCGGCTGGGGTCAGGACGGACCGCTGGCCGCCCGGGCCGGCCACGACATCGGGTACGCGGCGGTGGCCGGGGTGCTCGGCCTGATCGGATCGCCCGAGCAGCCGCCCGCCGTCCCCGCCAACCTGCTCGGCGACTACGCCGGCGGCTCGCTCTACCTGGTCGTCGGTCTGCTCGCGGCCCTCCACCACGCCGGTGCGACCGGCGCCGGCCAGGTCGTCGACGCCGCCATCGTGGACGGCGCCGCCCACCTCACCACCGTGCTCTGGGGGCTGCTCGCGGCCGGGCAGTGGCAGGACCGGCGCGGTGTGAACCTGCTCGACGGCGGTGCGCCCTGCTACGCCGTGTACCGGGCCAAGGACGGCGGCGACCTCGCCGTCGGCGCACTGGAGCCGCGGTTCTACGCCGAGTTCGCCCGGCTGCTGGAGCTCGGTCCGGACGCCCCGGGCCAGTATGAGGTGGCCCGCTGGCCCGAACTGCGGGCGCGGATCTCGGCCCGCTTCGCCACCCGTACCCGCGCCGAGTGGGAGGCCGTCTTCGCCGGTTCCGACGCCTGCGTGGAACCGGTCCTGACGATGCGTCAGGCTGCCTCGTACGGGCACCTGGTGGCCCGGGGGACGTACGTCGAGGCGGACGGCGTCACCCAGCCGGCGCCGGCGCCCCGGTTCTCCGCCACCCCCGGCACGCTGCGCCGCCCGCCGGCCCGGCCGGGCGCCGACACCGACGAGGTGGCCCGCGACTGGGGTGTGCCCGCCCTGCTGGCCCCGCCGGGCTCACCCGCTGAGCCCGCTGAGCCCGCTGTCCCTGCCGACCGGGCCGTCCCGGATTCCCCGGACGCCCCCGAGTCCCCGGATTCCCCGGATTCGCCGAATTCCCTGGGCTCCGAGGCCCGTTAAGGAGCTTGCCGTGGAACGCGACATCTACACCGAGGAGCACGAGGACTTCCGGGCGACCGTCCGGTCCTTCCTCGCCAAGGAGGTGCTGCCGCACTACGACCGCTGGGAGCGGGCCGGCATCGTGGACCGCTCCGCCTGGCTGGCCGCCGGCCGGCAGGGGCTGCTCGGGCTCGCCGTCCCCGAGGAGTACGGCGGCGGGGGCGCCGCCGACTTCCGCTACGCCGCCGTGCTCGCCGAGGAGTTCGCCCGGGCGGGCGCCTCCGGCCTGGCGCTCGGCCTGCACAACGACATCATCGGCCCGTACCTCACCTCGCTCGCCACCGACGAGCAGAAGCGCCGCTGGCTGCCTGGGTTCTGCAGCGGCGAACTGATCACCGCCATCGCGATGACCGAGCCCGGCACCGGCTCCGACCTCCAGGGCATCCGCACCCACGCCGTGGACCAGGGCGACCACTACCTGCTCAACGGTGCCAAGACCTTCATCTCCAACGGCATCCTGGCCGACCTGGTGGTCGTGGTCGCCAGGACCACCCCCGAGGGCGGTTCGCGCGGGCTGAGCCTGCTGGTGGTCGAGCGCGGGACGCCCGGCTTCGAGCGCGGCCGCAACCTCGACAAGATCGGCCAGAAGGCCCAGGACACCGCCGAGTTGTTCTTCGAGGACGTCCGCGTCCCCAAGGCGAACCTGCTCGGCGAGGAGCACCAGGGCTTCCTCTACCTGATGCGGAACCTCGCGCAGGAGCGGCTCACCATCGCGGCCGCCGCGATCGCTGGCGCCGACTACCTGGTCGAGATCACCACCGAGTACGTGAAGCAGCGCGAGGCCTTCGGCCGGCCGCTCGCCAAGCTCCAGCACGTCCGGTTCGAGATCGCCGAGATGGCCACCGAGTGCGCGGTCACCCGGGCCTTCGTGGACCGCTGCATCAGCGAGCACAACCGCTACGCGCTCACCCCGGCGGACGCCTCGATGGCCAAGTGGTGGGCCACCGAACTGCAGAAGCGCACCGCCGACCGCTGCCTCCAGCTCCACGGCGGCTACGGGTACATGACCGAGTACCCGGTCGCCCGCGCGTTCACCGACGGCCGGATCCAGACCATCTACGGCGGGACCACCGAGATCATGAAGGAGATCGTCGGGCGCTCCCTGCTGGGCTGACCCCGGTCCCCGCCCCCCGCCCGCCCGGCGAAGCGCCCGCCAGGCCGCGGAACTCCCGCCCCGGCCCCCCGAACCCTCCCACCCCCCCCGCCCGGTCAGACCCCCGAAAGGCAATCCACCGTGACCACCGAAGCGTACGTCTACGACGCGATCCGCACCCCGCGCGGCCGGGGCAAGGCCAACGGCTCACTGCACGGCACCAAGCCGATCGACCTGGTCGTCGGCCTGATCCACGAACTGCGCCGCCGCTTCCCCGAGCTGGACCCGGCGGCGGTCGACGACATCGTGCTCGGCGTGGTCAGCCCGATCGGCGACCAGGGCTCCGACATCGCCCGGATCGCCGCCATCACGGCCGGCCTGCCCGACTCGGTGGCCGGCGTCCAGGAGAACCGCTTCTGCGCCTCCGGCCTGGAGGCGGTCAACCTGGCGGCCGCCAAGGTCCGTTCGGGTTGGGAGGACCTCATCCTGGCCGGCGGCGTCGAGTCGATGTCCCGGGTGAGGATGGGCTCCGACGGCGGTGCCTGGGCGATGGACCCGATGACCAACTACGAGAACCACTTCGTCCCGCAGGGCATCGGCGCCGACCTGATCGCCACCATCGAGGGCCTCTCCCGCACCGACGTGGACGCCTTCGCCGCCGAGTCGCAGGCCCGGGCCGCCAAGGCCCAGGCCGACGGCCTGTTCGACCGCTCGGTCGTCCCGGTCCGCGACCGCAACGGCCTGGTCGTGCTGGACCGCGACGAGTTCATCCGCCCCGGCACCACCGTGGAGACCCTGGCCGGCCTCAAGCCCTCCTTCGCCGGCATCGGCGAGGCCGGCGGCTTCGACGCGGTCGCCCTGCAGAAGTACCACTGGGTCGAGGCCATCGACCACGTGCACCACGCCGGCAACTCCTCCGGCATCGTGGACGGGGCGGCCCTGGTCGCGATCGGCAACCGCGGCATCGGCGAGCGATACGGCCTGCGCCCGCGCGCCCGGATCGTCTCGGCCGCCGTCTCCGGCTCCGAGCCCACGATCATGCTCACCGGGCCGGCCCCCGCCACCCGCAAGGCGCTCGCCAAGGCCGGGCTGACCGCCGCCGACATCGACCTGGTCGAGATCAACGAGGCCTTCGCCGCCGTCGCCCTGCGCTTCGTCCGCGAGCTCGGCTTCCGCCCGGACCAGGTGAACGTCAACGGCGGCGCGATCGCCCTCGGCCACCCGCTCGGCGCCACCGGCGCGATGCTCCTCGGCACCCTGGTCGACGAGCTGGAGCGCCGCGAGCTGCGCTACGGCCTGGTCACCCTCTGCGTCGGCGGCGGGATGGGCATCGCCACCGTCGTCGAGCGCGTCTGAGCCTCCGGCGGCCCGCCGCCGCCCCTTCCCGTGGCGCGGTGCGCGCGGCACCCCCCTTGTCCCGGCCCTCACAGGAGACCCCAACCCCATGAGCGACACCACCACCATCCGCTGGGAGCAGGACCAGGACGGCGTGGTCACCCTCGTCCTCGACGATCCCACCCAGTCCGTGAACACCATGAACGAGGCCTTCACGGCCGACTTCGACGCCACCGTCGAGCGCCTCGCCGCCCTCGGCGACGACCTGCGCGGCGTCGTGGTCACCTCGGCGAAGAAGACCTTCTTCGCCGGCGGGGACCTCCGGATGCTGTCCGCCGCCCGCCCCGAGGACGCCGCCGCCGTCTTCGAGAAGTCGATGCGGATCAAGCGGGCGCTGCGCCGGCTGGAGACGCTCGGCAAGCCGGTGGTCGCCGCCCTCAACGGCAGCGCGCTCGGCGGCGGTCTGGAGATCGCCCTCGCCTGCCACCACCGGATCGCGCTGACCGCCCCGGCCAGCCGGATCGGGCTGCCCGAGGTCACCCTCGGCCTGCTGCCCGGTGGTGGCGGGGTCGTTCGCACGGTGCGGCTCTTCGGCATCACCGACGCCCTGCTGAAGGTGCTCCTGCAGGGCCGCCAGTACCGTCCGGAGCAGGCGCTCCAGCACGGCCTGGTCCACGAACTGGTGGACACCCCGGAGGAGTTGACCACCCGGGCGCGCGCCTGGATCGAGGCCAACCCGACCGCCGTCCAGCCCTGGGACGTCAAGGGGTACCGGATCCCCGGCGGCACCCCGGCCACCCCGGCGCTGGCCGCCAACCTGCCGGCCTTCCCGTCCAACCTGCGCAAGCAGCTGGCCGGCGCGCCCTACCCGGCGCCGCGCAACGTGCTGGCGGCGGCGGTCGAGGGCGCCCAGGTGGACGTCGACACCGCGATGGTGATCGAGGCCCGCTACTTCACCGAGCTGGCCTGCGGGCAGACCAGCAAGAACATGATCCAGGCGCTCTTCTTCGACATGCAGGCGGTCAACTCCGGCGCCGGCCGGCCGCAGGGCGTCGAGCGGCGGACGGTGCGCAGGGTCGCCGTGCTCGGCGCGGGCATGATGGGCGCCGGGATCGCCTACACCTGTGCCAAGGCCGGCATCGAGGTGCTGCTGAAGGACGTCAGCACCGAGGCCGCCGAGCGCGGGAAGGCGTACTCCGCCGGCCTGCTGGACAAGGCGGTGGCGCGCGGCCGGGCCACCGAGGCGCAGCGCGAGGAGCTGCTCGCCCGGATCACCCCCACCGCCGAGGCCGCCGACCTGGCCGGCTGCGACGCGGTGATCGAGGCGGTCTTCGAGAACCCCGAGCTCAAGCGGAAGGTGTTCCAGGAGATCGAGGGCGTGGTGGCGCCGGACGCGCTGCTCTGCTCCAACACCTCCACCCTGCCGATCGGCCTGCTCGCCGAGGGCGTCGGGCGCACCGCCGACTTCATCGGCCTGCACTTCTTCTCGCCGGTCGACAAGATGCGGCTGGTGGAGATCATCCGCGGTCCGCAGACCGGCGACGAGGCGCTCGCCCGCGCCTTCGACCTGGTCCGGCAGATCGACCGGACGCCGATCGTGGTCAACGACTCGCGCGGCTTCTTCACCTCCCGGGTGATCGGCCAGTTCATCAACGAGGGCGTGGCGATGGTCGGCGAGGGCGTCGACCCGGCCACCGTCGAGCAGGCCGCCGCCCAGGCGGGCTACCCCGCCAAGGTGCTCTCGCTGCTGGACGAGCTGACGCTGACGCTGCCGCGCAAGATCCGCGACGAGTACCGGCGCGCGGTCGAGGAGGCCGGCGGCAGCTGGACCGCCCACCCGGCGGACGCGGTGGTGGACCGGATGGTCGACGAGTTCGGCCGCCCCGGCCGCAGCGGCGGCGCCGGCTTCTACGAGTACGGCGAGGACGGCCGGCGCGGCAGGCTCTGGCCGGGCCTGCGCGAGCACTTCACCTCGGCCGAGGGCGCGGCCGGGAGCGCCGTCCCCTTCGAGGACCTCAAGGAGCGGATGCTCTTCAGCGAGGCGCTGGACTCGGTCCGCTGCCTGGAGGAGGGCGTGCTGACCTCGGTCGCCGACGCCAACGTGGGCTCCATCCTCGGCATCGGCTTCCCGGCCTGGACGGGCGGCGTCTTCCAGTACATCAACGGGTACGAGGGCGGCCCGGCGGGCTTCGCGGCCCGCGCCCGGGAACTCGCCGCCGCCTACGGCGAGCGGTTCGCGCCGCCGGCCCTGCTGGAGCGGGTCGCCGCCGAGGGCCGGACCTTCGGCGACTGACGGCCGGTCGGTCAGCCGGGCGGGGCGGCGTCCTCCACGGAGCGCGCCGCCTCGCCCAACTCCTCCCGCAGCGACCGCTGGAACGCGGTCACCAGGGCCTGCGCCACCATCGGCTGGATGTGGTCGGTGAGTTCCTTCATCCGCTCCAGCTCGGCCGGCGCGGGCTCGCTCTCCCGGTACGGCTTCCAGACCGTCTCGCGGAACAGCCGCTGCAACTCGTGCGCCGTCGCCCGGCTGTGCTCCAGCACCACCGCGCGCGCGGCCAGCAGGGTCTCCAGCGGGATCGGCACGTCCAGGATCCGCACCCCGAGCGGCAGCAGCCCCGGGTCCACCCGGAACGCCTCCGGGTCGGGCGTCCGCTCCAGCGCGCCCATCGCCGCCAGCCGTTCCAGCTGCGCGGGTGAGAGTTCCCGCCCGGCCCGCCGCTCCAGCTGCCCGCGGCTCAGCTCCTCCGCCGTCTCCGGCGTCCAGGACGCCACCAGCGCCCGGTGGATGGCCAGGTCCAGCGGCGTGCTGTCCTGCGGCAGCCAGGCCAGGTAGCGCTCGATCGCCGCCAGCGTCAGGCCCTGCCGCTGCAGCTCCTCGATCAGCCCGAGCCGGTCCAGGTGCTCCGCCCCGTACCAGCCGACCCGGCGCGGTCCCAGCTCCGGCGGCGGCAGCAGCCCCTTCGTCCCGTAGAACCGCACCGTGCGCACGGTCACTCCCGCCCGCGCCGCCAGCTCGTCCACCGTCAGCCGGATCTCGACACCCTCCCGCGCCCCCATCCGCCACCTCCGCCTCTGTTGCACCACCGCTGTGACAGCAGCAGTGTGACAGTGCCGGGCGACCCGGTCCACCGGCGGTGCCCGGCACGCCCCGGGCCCCGCCCGGCGCCGTCGGCGCGGGAGCGGGGCCCGGGGCGTGTCCGCCGGTGCCGCCGAGTGGTCGGCGAGACCTGGGGTGGTGGGCGCGGGTGTAGCCCTCCCCCTCGTGGCGGCCGAACCCGCCGGGGGTCAGCGCGAGCCGGCGTCGGCGAGGTCGGGGTGGTGGCGGCGGGTGACCTCGGGGTGGGCGCGGGTGTAGCCCTTCCACTCGTTGAGGCCGAACTCGGCGAAGAGCGGGTTGCCCGGGTCCTGGGTGGCGCCCGGGGCGTGGTGCGCGAGGGGGAAGTCGAGCGGCTCGATGTGGGCGTCGAGGCGCGGGTTGTAGAAGAACGGGATGGAGAAGCGCTCGCGGGCGCCGGCCGGGCTGACCACGCGGTGGTTGGTGGCCTTGAGGTAGCCGTCGGTGGCGACCTCCAGCAGCTCGCCCAGGTTGACCACGAAGGCGCCCTCCATCGGCGGCACCTCCAGGAAGCTGCCGTCCGCGCGCTCGACCTGGAGGCCACCGACGGTGTCCTGGAGCAGGAGGGTGATGAAGCCGTAGTCCTTGTGCGCGCCGACGCCCTGGCCGGCGCCGTCGGGCGCGGTGCCGGGGTAGCGGACCAGCTTCAGCCGCAGGTGCGGGTGGCCGGCGAAGGCGTAGTCGTAGAAGTCGGGAGCGGCGCCGATCGAGGCGAGGAGTTCGTGCAGCAGCCGCTGGGCGACCGCGCCGAGGCGGTCGATCCAGCCGAGCGCGGCGGTCCGCAGCTCGGGGAGCGCGGCGGGCCACTGGTTCGGGCCCTCCAGCCACCAGTACGGGGGCTCGCCCCGCTCCGGGACGTGCGGGGGCAGCTCGGCCCCGATGTCCAGCTGGTCCCGCCAGTCCTGGCTGCCGCCGGTGAGCTCGTGCCCGGTGCGGGTGTAACCGCGGAAGTGCGGGGAGTTGAGGTTGCTCACGGCGAGCCGGTCGGCCTCTGGCAGGGCGAAGAACGCCCGCATCGCGTCGATCAGGGCGGCCGTCTCGGCCGGGGTGACGCCGTGGCCGACGAGCTGGAAGAAGCCGACGCCGGTGGCCGCCTTCCGCAGGTCGTCGTGCAGGCGGAGCCGGTCGTCGGCGCTGCCGCCGGCGAGCGAGAGGTCGATCACCGGGAGGGCGTCCGCGGGGGCGGCGGAGGGGGTGCTGGAGGAGTGCTGCTGCGTCATGGGTGACATCCGCTGGGTCTCGTCCTGGCCTGTCCCGGTGGTCGACCGGGGATGCCGGGGCCGCGCCTGGTGCGGCGGGTGCTCCGGGGGTCAGGAGGGGGGACGCGGCCGCCTGGGGCCGCGCATGAGGGTGGGAGGCGCGAGGTTCAGCTGGAGCGTCGACAGGACATGCTCGTCACGCGGAGCAGGTCCACGTGGCGACGGCGAACGAGTATGAGCACCTCACCAGCCTAAATGACGGTCGGACCGCCCGGGGAGACCCCTGCACCGAGTTGATGGCGTGGCCCTGACAAGTGCGTCCAGGGCGCTCGTGCCACCGGTCAGCCCCGTGCCGCCCGGGCCGCCTCCCGGAGGGAGGCGAGCAGCTGGGCGAGGGCGGGCTGCCCCCAGGCGGTGGTGCGGACGGCGGCGTGCACGGCGCGGACCGGCTCCGGGGCGCGGAGCCTGCGGACGATCACACCGGGGTGGCGCCGGGCGAGGCCCAGGAGCGGGACCAGGGCCACCCCGAGCCCGGCCGCGACGAAGCCCTGGGCGGTCGGGTAGTCCTCGCTGTCCACCGCGAAGCCGGGGCGGAACCCGGCCTCGGCGCAGGCGTCCAGGACGGTGTCGAGGCAGGGGCCGGTCCGCTCGCTGCCGACCCAGGGCTCACCGGCCAGGTCGGCCAGGTCGAGGACGCGCCTCGCACCGAGCCGGTGGCCCCTCGGCAGGACGGCGCGGTACGGGTCGTCGAGCAGGGGGACGAGGCGCAGCCCGGGGTGCTCGCCCCCGTGCGGCCGGACCACCACCGCCACATCCGCCCGCCCCCGGAGGACGTCCTCCAGCGGGTCCTCGGGGTCGGTCATCCCCAGGTCGAGCCGCACCCCCGGGTGCTCGCGGCGGAAGGCCGCGACGGCGGGCGCCACCAGGGCGGCTCCCGCCGTGGCGAAGTAGCGGACCGTCAGGGAGCCGCTGCGCCCGGCCAGCAGGTCGGCGAGCGCCGTGCCGGCCTCGGCCACCTGCCGTTCGATGACGGCGGCGTGCTCGGCGAGCAGCCGTCCGGCGGCGGTCGGCCGCACGCCGCGCCCGGCGCGTTCGAGCAGCGCCGTCCCGGTCTGCTTCTCCAGCGCCGCCACCTGCTGGCTGACGGCGGACGGCGTGTAGCCGAGCGCGGTGGCGGCCGCGCTCACCGAGCCGCCGGTGACCACGGCGCGGAGCACCTGCAGACGTCGCACATCGAGCATGTAGTCCAGCTTAAACGTACTGAAGAACTTTTCACTTGTCCTGTCGGATCCGGGCGGGCAGCGTTCCTTCCGGCGCTTCCGGCGCTCCCGGCCTCCCGGTCGGGAGGCCGACCGACGAAAGGCAGGTGTCCCGTGCTGCGGATGGCCGTGCTCGCCCTGCTCTGGGGATCGGGCTTCCTGTGGACCGAACTCGCGCTCCGGAACGGGCTGACCCCGCTCCAGATCACCGTGCTGCGCTCCGCCCTCGGGGCCGCGGTGCTGCTGCTCCTCGCCCGCTCCGCCCGGCAGCGGCTGCCGCGCGGCGCCGCGGTCTGGCTCCGGCTCGCCGTGGCCGCCCTGTTCTGCAACGTGCTGCCCTTCTTCCTGGCCGCCCTGGGCATGCGGACCGTCGGCTCGGGGCCCGCCGGGGTGCTCAACGCGACGACCCCGCTCTGGTCGCTGCTGATCGGCCTGGCGCTCGGGACGGAACGCGGGTGGCACCCGAGGCGCCTCGGCGGTCTGCTGCTCGGCTTCGCGGGGGTGCTGGTGATCTTCTCGCCGTGGCAGGGCGACGCGGGGCCGGCGCACCAGCACGGCGGCGCCCCCGGCTGGGGCGTGCTCGCCCTGCTGGGCGCGGCCGCGAGCTACGCGGTGGCGTTCACCTACATGGGCCGCGTGCTCACCGGCACCGGTACCGCCCCGCTCGCCCTCTCCGCCGCCCAGCTCACCGTGGCGGCCGGGCTCGGCTCGCTGGCGCTGCCGGCCGCCGCCGGTGCCACCGACGGGTTCAACGTCCGGGCGCTCGCGGCGGTGACCGTGCTCGGGGTGCTCTCCACCGGGCTCACCTTCCACCTCAACTACCGGCTCATCGCCACCGAGGGCGCCACCGCGGCCGCCACCGTCGGCTACCTGCTGCCGGTCGTCTCCACCGGGCTCGGCGCGCTCGTGCTCGACGAGCCGTTGAGCGCGAGGGGTGTCACGGGAATGGCCGTGGTGCTGGCCGGGGTCCTCCTGACCCGTCCGCGGCCGACCCGGGAACGGGCGGTCACGGCCGCCCCGGCCGCCCCGGACGCCCGGGCGACCCCCGTGCCCGCCGTGCCCGCCCGGCCCGCCGTGCCCGCCGACCGGACGAACGGACCGGGAGCGCCGGATCACTCTGGCGGACACCCGGCTTCCGTACCCTGTTCACCGCCACCGCGCTCACCCGGCTCGGCACCGGCGTCGGCCACGTCGCCCTGCCCCTGACCGCCGTCACCGCCCACGGCGCGAGCGCCGGGCAGGTCGGGGCTGGGGTGGAGCCGGCGGCCCAAAAAGCTTGACCTCAAGTCGGCTTGAAGGTCAATCATGGTCATCATGAACACGAACACCACGGCCGTCGAGGCCGATGCCCGGATCGGCGCCGAGGCCGACATCGCCGTTGAGACCGAGGCCGTCGGGCGGGTCGTCGCCGCCCTCCAGTACGCCCAGGTCAACGAACTCGTGGCGGAGTTCGTCAGTCTCTTCCGCGAGGACGCGATCTGGACCACCGGCCACGGCAAGCGCCTCACCGGGCGGGACGAGATCGCCGCGTTCACCCGCACGGTGCTCCCGGGTGCCTTCCTCGGCTCCGGGAACACCGCCGAGTACGAGGTGGTGCACGTCCTCTTCGTCCGCCCCGACGTGGCCGCGGTCAAGGTCCGCCAGCGCTACCTCACCCTCGCCGGCGAACAGGTCGGCGAGGAGGGCAGCCCGCTGTACGTGATGGCCAAGGAGGACGGTCGCTGGCTCCTGACGGCCTGCCAGAACACCCTCGTCGTCCCCGAGTGAGGGCGCCGGTCCGGGGCGGAGCGGGTGCGGCGGGCGGTCAGCCCCCGGCCGGGTCCGTGCCCCCGGCCGGCCCGGTCGCGGCGGGCGGGAAGGGGCAGCCGCCCCGGGGCGCGGCGGCGTCCCCGGAGGCGCCGTGCCCGGTGGCGCCGTCCTCGAAGGTGCCGAGCTCGGCGATCCGGTACCCGCCCGGGTAACTGCGCACCTGCCGGCCGTCGCGGGCCAGGCGCGGGGAGCGGCGCGGCGGCAGGAGGCGGACGAGCCGCCCGCGCAGCCGCATGCCGGAGCGGACGGCGTACCGGAGCGCGGCCGGGGGCCGGGAGTACCCGAAGGCCTCGCGCAGCGGATCGTCGAGCAGGCAGATCGAGGACACCCGCATCGAGGGCCGCAGCGGGGCCGGGTACCAGGAGGCCATCAGGCCGAGGGTGGCGTCGGAGACCTCCCGGCCGCCCCGGTCGTGGCCGAAGTGGGCGCGCTCGTAGCCGTCCAGCAGCCGCTCGAACGCGTCGTACGTCTCCGGGATGTCGCTCAGGCCCATGTGGCGGCCCAGTTCGCGGTAGTAGTTGGTGGTGGCCCGCACCTCGTGCTCGGAGTACGGGCGCCAGCCGTAGTCGTCCAGCCAGCGCTTGGGTACCACGACGAAGGTGGCGAGCACGTACAGGAAGTCCTCGTTGGAGATGTCGTACCGGTGGTGCATCCGGTTCATCCGCCGGATCGCCTCCCGGCCCTGCTCCGAGGCGAAGCCGTGCTCGACCACGGCCTCCAGGATCAGCACGGTGTCGTCGTAGCGCTTCTGCGCGCGGCGGGTGAACTCGCCGGTCCGCGCGAGCAGTCGGCCGATGCTCGGGACGGCGTAGGTGCGGTAGAGCGCGAAGCTGAGCGACTGGGTGGTGTCCCACGGGAACTCGTACCAGCTGCTGATCCGGTAGATCTCGGTGAACTCGGTCTCCGGGTCCATCCGCTGAATCGTCTTCAGCCAGTTGTATCGCTGCACAGGCCAGACCCTAGGGTCCCGGTCAGGGACAGGTCAACGCGGCCCCGCCGCGCCGCCGGCCACCCCGTGGCGCGCGTGGGCCTACGCTTCCCGGGGGCGGCACGCCGGGTCGGCCGCCGGGGGAGGGGAGACGGCATGCTCGAATGGATTCTGGTGGTCCTGATTCCGGTCGGCCTCGTCGCCGTGGCCGGCCTCGCGTACTGGTGGTGGGCGAGAGTCGGCACCGAACGGCCCGTGGAACACCACAGCTCCATGCCGAGCGAGTACCACGGCACGGACGGCGCGGGCTGAGGCCCGTTCGGGGGGTCAGGTGGGCTGGGCGGCCGTGCGGGCTGCTTGTTCGACTCGGGTGTGGTGCTCCTCCCACTGGGGGCGGTCGCCGGGGGCCATGTTCCCGTCCCCGTCGCGCAGGCCGGTGGTCCCGTCGAGCTGTTCCCGGACGATGTCCGCGTGGCCGGCGTGGCGTTGGATCTCCGCGATCATGTGGACCAGGACCCGGTGGAGCGTCAGTTCGCTCCGGTTGCCGAAGGGCACCCGGCCGACGGCGTCCAGCGGGAGTGACCCGATCGTCGCGTCCGCGTGGACCCATGCCGCGCGGTACCGGTCGACGATCTGCTCCCGGGTCTCCTCGGGGGTCGCCCAGAGGTCGGCGTTCGGCTCGGCGTCGCCGGTGATCCACAGGGGCGTTCCGGCGAACGGCCGCCCGAAGGTGGCTCCGAAGTAGAGGGCCTCGGCGCCGGTCGCGTGCTTGACCAGCCCCAGCAGGTTGGTGCCGGTCGGCGTCATCGGGCGGCGGATGTCGTACTCCGACAGCCCGTCGAGCTTCCAGAGCAGGGTGTCCCGGGCGTCCTGCAGATAGATCTGAAGGTCCTTCTTGAAGTCCGGTCCGATCATGGGACCAGTCTGCCACCCCGCCTCCGGCCGACGGGCGGTCAGTGCCGCGGCGGGGTCCGGCCGGGAGGCGTGGTCAGCGCGGTGGCGGCGGCGTCGAGGATGCCCCGGAACGTGCGGGTGATGACCGGCCGGGCGAACAACCGGGTGAGCGGGCCGCCGAGCAGCGGGACGCCGACCTCGGCGCGGGTGGTCCACCGGACGTGGGTGCCGCCGTCGACCTCCGTGAAGGTCATCCGGCCGAGTTCGTGACGGGACGGCGGCAGGCTCCGGTCGACGACGTACTCGGTGGCGTACGGGGGGTCGTAGTGGGTGATGCGCTCGCTGAACCAGCCGATGAGCCACAGGTGGTTGCGGACGGCGCCGACGCCGTAGGGCGCCCCGCTGCCGCGCCGGGCGAGGCGGCAGCGCAGCACCAGCGGCGAGGCCGTGTAGTTGGTGGTCGTGGTGAGCCAGCGGAACGCGTCGTCGATGGGGGCGTCGATGACGCGTTCGACGGTCATGGTCTCCATGGTGCGTCCTCCTCGGTCGAGCGGGTCGCTTCCTCGTGTGCCAGGGAGACGACGTGCGCCGACGGGATGTGACGCGCCATCAATATGACGGCGGTCACGCCCGGTTGGCGAAGACGTCGGTCGCGGAGCCGGGCTCGCGAAGGCGGCGAGGCGGACACCTCGCGCCCGTCGGGTGCGCGGGTGTCCGCCTCGTCGGTGGCCCCGGTCCGGGCCGGCTCCGGCCGTCCCGGGCAGTGTTCCCGCTCAGGCGAACTGGCCGGGCCGGTAGTCGCCGGCGGGCATCTGGAGCATGACGTTCCCGCGGTTGAAGGCGTTGATGACGGTGATCACTCCGACCAGGGCGCCGAGCTGGTCCTCGTCATAGTGCTGGGCGGCGTTCGTCCAGACCCGGTCGGAGACGCCACCGGCCGCATCGGCGATGCGGGTGGCCTCCTCGGCGAGTTCCAGGGCGGCGCGCTCGGCCTCGGTGAACACCGTGGCCTCGCGCCAGGCCGCGACCAGGTTGAGGCGCTCCGGGGACTCTCCGGCGTGCACGGCGTCCTTGAAGTGCATGTCGGTGCAGAAGCCGCAGCCGTTGATCTGGCTGGCGCGGAGCTTCACCAGCTCCTGCGTCGCGGCCGGCAGGGTCGAGCCTTCGAGCACCTTGCCCGCGGCGATGATGTGCTTGAAGACCTTGCCCAGGACCGGGTTGGTGAAGGGGTTCAGGCGTGCTTCCATGACGCGCTCCAAAGTCGGTGTCCGGCGGCTTGCACTCCTATGACGAGGTAGCCCGGCGAGTTGTGACACGGCCGTTCCGTGAGGTGCCCGGACCCCGCCGTGCCGGGAGGGCGGCGCCCGCGCCGCGAGGGGGTACCCGTGCCGACCTGGGCGATCGCCCCCGGGGCGGTCCGCGGCGGTCCGGGGCCGGCCGGGGCGGCCCCGAGCGATGGGCAACACGGAGAGTGACCGTTGGGGTGGACCAAGCAGACTTGAATCTTTGCGAACGAATGTTCGATCCTGGGGGTGTGCCCGTTTTCGAATCTGTTTTCGAATCCACCGCCGAGCGGCAGCCGCTCCGCCCGGTGGTGCCCGCGGCTGCCCTCGGTGCCGCTACCGGCACCGAGGCGGTCGACGGTCGGCGCGGGCTGCTGCCGGTGCTGCCCGCGCTGGGTGCGGTGCTGCCGGAGGGCGGGCTCCGGCGGGGGACGGCGGTGTCGGTGGGGGCCGGGGACACCGGGCTGCTGCTCGCGCTGGCCGCCGGGGCACGCGGGTCGGACGGCGGCTGGGCGGCCGCGGTCGGACTGCCCGATCTCGGGCTCGCCGCGGCCGCCGGGTACGGGCTGGACCTGCGGCGACTGCTGGTGGCGGACGACCCCGGGCCGCACTGGGCCGAGGTGGTGTCGGTGCTGGCCGGGGCGGTCGAGCTGATCATGCTGCGTCCGGACGGGCCGGTGGCACCCAAGCCGGCCGCCCGGCTGGCGGCCGTGCTGCGGCGCAGTGGCTGCGTGCTGCTGGTGGCCGGGCCGTGGCCGGGGGCGGGGCTGCGGCTGGAGGTGCGCTCCGGCCGCTGGTTCGGGCTGGGTGACGGGCACGGCCAGCTCACCGGGCGGCAGGTGGAGGTGGCGGTGGAGGGGCGTGGCTCGGCGGTGCGCGGGCGCACCGTCCGGCTCTGGCTGCCGGACGAGCACGGCGAGGTGCGGGCGGTGGCCGAGGCCGCCGAGGCGGGGGAGGACGTGACGTCGGGGGTCGGGGCGGACCTCGACCGAATGGCGGTGGTGTGAGATGACCGACGGTGGAGCGCCCGGAGCGCCCGGAGCGTCCGGAACACCTGCGGCAGCCGGGACCCCCGGGACGCCGCGGGTGCTGGTGGTCTGGTGCCCGGACTGGCCGGTGGTGGCCGTCGAAGGGAGCACGGGCGGCGGCGACGTCCCGGTGGCGGTGGTCGCCGGCGGGCGGGTCCTGGCCTGCTCGGAGGCGGCGCGGTCGGCCGGTGTGCGGCAGGGGCAGCGGCTCAAGCTGGCCCAGCGGCTCTGCCCCGCGCTGGAGCTGCGGGAGCGGGACCCGGAGGCGGAGGCCCGGCGGTTCGAACCGGTGGTCGCGGCGGTCGAGGCGTTCACGCCCCGGGTGGAGGTGCTGCGCCCGGGTCTGTGCGCGATCCCGATGAAGGGCCCGAGCCGGTACTTCGGCGGCGAGGAGGCGCTGACGGCGAAGGTGCAGCGGGCGGTGGCGGCCGCCCTGGCCGGTGCGGCGGACCGGGGCGAGGAGGCTCCGGAGGTTCGGGCCGGGCAGGCCCATCCCGCGGACGCCGAGCACACCGGGCCCGCCGGGCGGGCGCACCCGCCGGAGCCCGGGGCCGCCGACGCCCCCGGGTGGACGCGCCCGGCGGAGGCCGAACGTGCGGCGGCGCGGCGCCGCGCCGGGGCGGTGGACGGCCTGTTC
>NZ_JBHWUI010000169.1:0-17396 GCF_042737525.1 Kitasatospora sp. NPDC059973
GCGGCGGAGGGCTCGGGGTTCACCGGGCGGCGTCCGGGGCGTCCACCGGGCCGCTCCCCGGCCCGCCGGCCGCGCGCGGCAGGGTCTGCGGCGCCGGGACGGCGGCGACCAGGCGCGCCAGCACGTCGTCCGCCTCGACCTGGCGCACCCACAACTCCGGGGTCAGGGTGATGCGGTGGGCCAGGGCCGGGACGGCGAGCGCCTTGACGTCCTCCGGGGTCAGGTAGTCGCGGCCCTCGAGCATCGCGCGGGCCCGGGCCAGCTGGACCAGCGCGAGACCGCCCCGGGGCGAGGCGCCGACCTGGATCTGCGGGTCGTTGCGGGTGGCGTGGACCAGCGCGATCACATAGTCGACCAGGTCGTCGTCGACCTCGACCCGCTCCAACGCCGCTCGCATGGCGAGGAGTTCGGCCGGACTGCTGACGGTCTCCAGGACCGGCTCGGGCGCCGCCCGGTCCAGCCGGGCCCGGAGCATCGAGGCCTCCAGACCGGTGGTGAGGTAGCCCATCCGCACCCGGAGCAGGAAACGGTCGAGCTGCGCCTCCGGCAGCGAGTAGGTGCCCTCGTACTCGATCGGGTTGGCGGTGGCGATCACCACGAACGGCTGCGGCAGCCGGCGAGTGGCGCCGTCGACGGAGACCTGGCCCTCGGCCATCGCCTCCAGCAGCGCGGCCTGGGTCTTCGGCGGGGTGCGGTTGATCTCGTCGGCCAGCAGGAGCTGGGTGAAGAGCGGCCCGGGGCGGAAGACCATCTCGCCGCTGCGCCGGTCGTAGAACGGCGCGCCGGTGACGTCCGAGGGCAGCAGGTCGGGGGTGAACTGGATCCGGCGGAAGTCCAGGCCGAGGGTGGTGGCGAAGGAGCGGGCCAGCAGGGTCTTGCCGAGCCCGGGCAGGTCCTCGATCAGCACGTGGCCGCCGGCCAGCACCCCCAGCATCACCAGCCGGAGGGCCTCGGGCTTGCCGACCACGGCGCGTTCGATCTCCTCGACCACCGCGCGGGCGCGGCGGCCGGCCTCCTGCGGCGTCAGCACCTGGGCCTCGGCCGGACGCCCCGGGGACTGCTCGGCCACCGGGGCGTGCTCGGTGTCCGGGACGGGGGCCTGGGGGACGGCGGTCATGGTTCTCCTGAAGGGCGGCGTCGGCCGGCCAACTACCGGGACCGGCGGGGGTGCGGGGGAACGGCGGGTGCTGGGCGTCCCTCGGGGACGGCGCCGGCTACCCGGACTTCGACGGCCTGGGGCCGGGCGGCTGGAGGGATTCGAGCCGGTCGACGAGGGCGAGCAGGACGGGGCCCGGGAGGGCCGCGTCCGGGTCCGCGGCGTCCGGGTCGATCCACGGCCACAGCCGGGGACCGATCAGTTCGGCGGCCCGGGCGCGGTCGGTGTCGAGCGAGACGCCGTGGGTCTCGGACAGGCGCGCCGCGAAGAGCCGCCGGAGCCGGCCGCGCAACGGCCGGGCGTCGCCGTTCGGGTCGAGGCCCTGACGGACGGTCCAGCGCCAGTCGCCGAGGCCCGGCTCCCGGGAGTCCATCACGCGCTGCCGGTCGCGCAGGCCGATGTCGAGGAAGCCCGCACCGGCCACGTACCGGCCGGCGACCAGCCCGGTGGCGGTCAGCAGGACGGCTCCGGCGGCGGCCGCGGGCGCGCCGCCGACCAGCGCGAACAGGACCTCGGCCAGTACGGCGGCCACTGTCAGCTCGATCAGGCTGTGCCGGACCGAGCCGGGTGCGGCGAGCTCGCCACCGGCGCGGCCCTCCGGGTCCACGGCTGCGGGGGCGGGGGCGGCGGAGGAGACGGCGCGGTCGGCCTGTCGCCCCTGCCGGCGGGCGCTCATCGGTGGCCTCCGGTACCGGCTGCCCCGGCTGCCCCGGCTGCCCCGGCTGCCCCCGCCGTCGCGGGCTCCGGCGGTGACCCGGCCCGGTCCGCCAGTCGCTGGGCGAGCGCGTCGAGGGCCGACCGCGCCCGGCGCACATGGGTCTCGTCCATCGGGTGGGTGGAGTACCGGGCCTCCCGGAACAGCGCGGTGAGCGCCCGCGCGTGGACGGGGTCGACGCGGTCGTCGGTCACCGCACGCTCCAGCAGTTCGGTCGGGCTCTCGGGAGCCCGGCGGGACAGTCCGGAGGCCGCCAGCGAGGCCTCCATCGCGGCGTAGCAGGCGATCACCGCCGCCCGCGCGTCGGCGCCGGTGAGGGCGCGCCGAGCGGTGTCGACCGCGGCGGCCAGGGCGTCCTCACCTCGGGCCGGCGCGGCGGGCAGTCGCGCCGGCGGCCGCCGCCGGGCGATCCGCAGCCGCCGCAGCAGCAGGACGGCGACCACCACCACGGCGACCACCAGGGCGACGGCGAGCGCGCCGAACACCACGGGGATCACCGTCGAGAGCCAGCTCTTGCCGGACACCGGGTCGGGCCAGACCGGCGGCGGCGACGCCGGGGGCGGGCTGAAGTCCGGCACCGGCGGCAGCGACGGCGGATCGACCGAGTCCTTGACCGCCCGCCCGTGGAAGACGAACAGCAGCACCGGCACCGCGGCGGCGGCCCCGGGCAGCAGGACCGCGGTGGCCTCCCGCAGGCGCTCCGCCCACGGCGTCGGCCCGTCGAGGTGGCGGACCTCCGCGCGGAAGCGCAGCGCGAAGCGGCCGATGACGAACAGCCAGCCGAGCGCGAGCAGCAGGACGAGTCCGAGGGCCTCCACCGGCACCGTGGCGGCGGGCGCACCGAGCAGACCGCCGTCCGGCCGCAGGGCCGAGGCCGCGAGCAGCAGGCCCACGAGGGCGACCAGGACGCCCACGGTCCGGCCGGCCGACCCGCCGGCGCGGTCGGTGTCGTCCGCGCGGTCGTCCGGGCCGTTTCGCCCGTCGTGGCGGGGCCCGCTGGGCTGCAGTTCGTCGTCCACGCGGCCGTCCCCCGGTTCCCCCGCAGCGCGGTCGGCTCCGCGCGAGGGTGCAGCGTCGCACACCAACTGTCGTATTGTCACCCCGCGTCGCGGGCCACCGAGGCCTCCGCACCCGGGCGGCCGCCGACCCCGGGAACGGGCTCAGACCAAGCGGTGCATGCCCACCGAGTGCGGGGCGGTCTCCCGGAAGCCGTACCGGGCGTAGAGCCGGTGGGCGTCACCGTCGGCGATCAGGGAGACGTAGGCGCCCGCCGGGGCCCGGCTCTCCAGTTCGGCGGTCAGCACGGCCATGATCCGCCCGCCGAGGCCGCGGCCCTGGTGCTCGGGCAGGACGCAGACGTCGGCGATCTGGAAGACCGACCCGCCGTCGCCCACGATCCGGCCCATCCCGACCACCCGGCCGTCCAGGTGCACCGTCACCCCGTGCCAGGTGTGGGGGAGCCCGGCCGCCACCGCCGCGGCGGGCCGGTCGCTCATCCCCGCGCCGGTCCACAGCCGTCGGAAGGTGTCCACGTCCGGCACTCCGGCCCGCAGCTCGTAATGGTCACTTACGCTATTCATGCATTACAGGATAAGCCACCGCCGCCCCTCCCGGCGGAACGCGCGGGTCGGGACGGCGGGCGGGACGGCGGTGGCGGGACGGGCCGTCAGCCCCGCGTCAGGGCGAGCGACTGCACGGCGGGGAGCTTGCGCCAGTCGCTGGAGACGATGCTCGCGTGCGCCCGGGCGAGCTGCTCGGTACGGCCGCGGGCCTGGTCGGCGGTGGGGTCGGTGGCGCTGATCGCGGGTGCGACGTTCTGCGAGTCGGTCATCGTCAGCAGGTAGTGCCGGCTGTCGTACCAGGCGGTGTCGATGCCGCCCAGGTAGGCGGCGGCGTCACCGTCGAAGACCACGAACCAGGGGCGGATCGCCGTCTCCGAATACTTGGCGCGGGGATCGCCGGCCGCGGCGCCGTGCACGGCCGGGAACACCTGGGCGTCGCCGATCCGCCCGGCCGCGGCCAGGTCGCGCAGGTGACGCCCGTACTCGACGTCGGTGTGCAGGGTGTCGAAGGGGTTGCCCTCCTCCAGCGATCCGGGGATCACGTACACCAGCACCCGCCCGGCGAGCGAGGCCCTGGTCGGCCAGTTGCCGGCCCGGACCGCGTCGTCCGCCGTGGCGTACGAGCCGCCGCCCGGCCTGGCGAGCAGGTCGGCCGGGCGCAGCACGGCGGAGCCCAGGTGGCCGGCGATCAGGGAGTCGAGCTGGGCGGGGCCCATGCCGCGGTTGGCGGCGAACCCGGCCTTGAGCTCCAGCTTGACCACCAGCGGGCCGGCGCCGGGGTGGGCGCCGAGCCAGACCCGGACGTCGTCCAGGCAGGTCTCCAGGTTCTTGTTGGCACCGCCGGTGTAGAGCTGGGCGGGCGTGCTCGCGCTGACGCAGTTGTTGGCGTTGCCGAGCGGGTTGGAGTGGCTGACCTTCCACTCCTTGGTCACGGTGTCCGTCCAGGCGTCCAGCTCGATCATGCCGGTGCCGGTGTCCAGGCCCTGGGCGAGGTAGCCGAACGCGGCCGGGTCGTAGGTGTTGTGCAGCCCGACGGTGGTGGCCGAGCCGAACGGGAGCTCACCGGGGCCGCTCGCGGCGGCCGACTGCACCGGGAGGAGGGCGGCGGCCGCGGCGAGCAGACCGGTGGCGATGGTGCCGGCGAGGGCGCGGCGTGCGGTCACGATGACTTGTCCCCTTGTCAGAACGCGGTCGGCGGTCGCTTCCGCCGTTCGGAAGGATGCCGCGGCTGAGCATCCCTCATGTGAAGGGGACACAACAACACCATGACGGGGGCGGGACGATCCCGCGGCGCCGCCGACGGTGACCGGTGACCGGTGACCGGTGACCGACGGTCAGCGGTCAGCGGTCAGCGGGCAGCGGGCAGCGGTCAGCGCGGGTTCTCGCGCAACCAGTCCAGCTGCTCCCGGACGACCTGCACCCGGGGGTGGCCCGGGCCGTGGATCCGGCTGTAGTCGGCAGCGCAGCGCGTCAGCAGGCCGGCCGCCTCGGCGTGGAGGCCCGCGTCGATCAGGACGTTGGCCAGGTTCTCCCGGGAGCTCACCGTGACGGGGTGGCCGTCCCCGTGCAGGGCGATCCGCCGGGCCAGGATGTCCCGCAGGAGGGGGACGGCCTCCTGGTAGCGCGCCATGCCGTGCAGAACGGCGGCCAGGTTGTTGCGGGCGGAGAGGGTGTCGTCGGCGTTCGGCCCGGCGAGCGACTCCCAGGAGGCCGCCACCGCCCGCAGCTGCGGCTCCGCCTCGGCATGGCGGCCCAGCCGCACCAGGGCGGCGGCGAGGTTGCTGCGGGCCGCCACGGTGCGCTCGTGGTCACGCCCGTAGCGCTGTTCGAGCCGGGGCACCAGGGACCGCAGGGACCGCTCGGCCGCCCGGTGGCGGCCGCTGTTGATCAGGGCGGCCGCGTGCCGGTTGACGGCGGACAGCACCTCGGGGTGGTCCGCGCCCAGCAGCCTGGTCCGGCGGTCCAGCGTGTCGCGCAGCAGCGGTTCGGCCTCCGCGGAGCGGCTCAGGGACTCCAGGGCGGCGGCCAGCCCGTCGGCGCTGTGCAGGGTGTCCGGGTGGTCCCGGCCGAGGGTCTTTGCCCTGGCGCGGAAGTTCGCCTGCCAGAGCGACTCCGCCTGCTGGACCCGGCCGAGATGGTGCAGCAGGTCCGCCAGCTCCGCGTCGGTCCGCAGGGTCTCCTCGTGGCGGGCGCCGAGCACCGCGCGCTGGGTGCCCGCGACGTACTCGTAGAGCTCGACCGCGCGGTCGTCGCCGCCCGGGGTGTGCGCCAGGACCCGGGCGTACTCCCGCAGGAGGATCAGGGTCTCGGGGTGGTCGGCGCCCAGCTTCTCGATGGCCGCGTTCGCCCGCCACTCGGCCACCTCCACCGGCTGGACGCGGACCCGGGCGATCTCCTGCTCCGGCCGGCCCTCCGTCACCTCGGTGACGGTGACGGTGGCCCCGGGCGGCTGCCAGCGCGGCTCCCGGAGCCCGTCGGCGGCGGGCGGCCCGTCCTCGGCGCCCTCGCCGGGCGGTCCCGACGGCGCGGGGCCGCCCGTGCCGTCGGCCCGCGCGGCACGCTCGGCCCGCCTGCGCCACCATCCGCTCATCGGTGGTCCTCCTTCGTCGTCGTCTCGTCGTCTCGTCGTCGCGGTTCGGCCGGTCAGGCGCCGGCGTGCACGTGGGCGGCCCAGAGGCCGGGACTGGTGGCGAACGCCGTCCGGCACTGCCGGACGGCGTGGTGGAGCGCCTCGGCCGTCCGGTCGGTGTCCAGCCCCGGCGCCCCGGCGGGCCGGCCGTCCCGCAGGCCCTGGTAGAGCAGCCTGGTCATCCGCAGCGCCAGCAGGTCGTGCACCGGCCAGAGGGTGCCGACGGCATGGGCGTACCCGGCGAGCTGGAAGGCGGAGGTGATGTGGATCGCCTCGTCGGCCAGGTCCGCGGCGCCCCGGGCCGTCTCGCAGGCCGAGAGGACGGCGAGCCGGGCCGCGGGCAGGTCCAGCCGGGCGATCCGGCGGACCGTCAGCGCCGCCGTCCGGTGGTCGTGGACGAGGAGGCGGGCGTTGGACGGGTCGCGCGGCTCGCTGACGCCGTGGCAGGCAAAGTGCACGTGGGAGTGGCGGGGCAGCGCTTCGAGGACGCGTGCCAGGGTGGCCTCCTCGCCGATCAGCAGCTCGGTGGGCAGCAGCCCGCGGAGCAGCTCGACCTCGCGCCGGGCGCCGGTGAGCGGGCGGGCACCCGGGGTCTCGGGCAGCGCCACCGCGAGCAGGCCGTCGGCGGCCGGGGGTCCGCCGGGCGCGGACCCGCCCGCCGACGGTCCGCCCACCGCCGCCTCGCCCACCGACGCCTCGCCCACCGACGGTCCGGTCGGTTCCGGTCCGGTCTCCCGGGTGCGGGCGTACGCGAGCGCGCGGACGGTCGGGGTGTAGGAGGAGACCACCCGGTCGAGCACGGTGCGGGGCCTCCCACCGGGCACCCCGTCGTGGGCACCCGGAGCATCGTGGCCCGTCGCGTCCCCGTGGTGGCCCGCCGCGTGCAGCGGCAGGGCGGTGAGCGCGCCGCCCGGCGACCACCAGACCCGGGGCCACCGGCCGTCCGCCGCCGCCCCGGACAGGCCGAGCCGGTCGAGCACCGGTCCGGTGACGTGGTCCCAGGTCCAGCGGAGCACCTCGCCGATCGCCACCTGGGCCGCCCGGTCGGTCGCCGGGTCGGCCGCCGCCGCCAGCGCCGCCTCCAGCCGGCGGACCTGCTCGTCCACCGCCTCCGGAGTGGCCCCGGGCAGCGGGACCTGCAGGACCTGACCCGACCACAGGACCAGTGCGTCGCTGCGGTACCCGCTGCAGTAGGCGAGCACCACCGGCCCGCTCCGGGAGACCGCCGCCAGGAGGTCCGGGGAGGGCGGGGAGAAGAAGTCCGCGAAGCCCGGCAGGGCGCGGATCTCCGTCACCAGCTGCTCGAACCGCGCCGCCAGGGTGTGCCGCAGGTGGCTGCCGGTGGTGCCGGGCAGCCCCGGCGCCCCGTCGGCCGGGCCGGCGGCGTCCCGTGCGTCGGGGGCGTCCCGTGCGTCGGGGGCGTCCCGTGCGTCGAGGGCGTCGAGGGCGTCGGCGTCGGCGGCGTCGATCCGCTCGATCCGCTCGCTCAGCTCACGGAACCGCTCGGCGGCCGCCGGATGGGCGCGGCGCAGCCGGCCCAGGCCGTCGCGGGTGGCGATGGTGCGGCCCAGCAGGACGCCCCGGCCCTGTTCCAGCAGCTGGACGGCGAGGACGAGGTCCCCCGCCTGAACGGCGCAGGCGGCGGCCTCGGCGGCCAGCCCGTGCACCCGGGAGAGGCTGCGCTCCTGGTCACCGCGGGCCAGCCGGCCCGAGGCGGCGAACGGCAGCAGCCGTACGGCCAGTTCGTAGCCGTGCAGGGCCTCCTCCCACCGTTCGCCGGTCGCCGCCGCGGCGCCCCACTCCCAGGCGGCCAGGACCCGGCCGTGGGCCGGCATCGCCTCGGTCCGCGCGGCCCGCCGGTAGGCGTCCTCGGCGGCCCGCAGCACGCCCGGGTCGCCGTCCCGGTGGTGGAGGATCAGCAGGGTGTCGGCGTAGTACCGCAGGTAGCCGCCGTGCGCCGCGGTGCCTTCGGCGTCGGCCCAGACGGCCCGGCCGAGGTCGCTCACCGCCGCTTCCAGCGCCGCCCCGTCCCCGGTCGTGCGGTACTGGTCGAGCCGGGCGTTGCCGAGGTTGGAGAGCACCAGGGCGAGCCGGGGGTCGCCGTACGGGCTCTCCTCGACGGCGCGTTCCAGCAGGGCGACGGCCTCGTCCAGGTCCGCCCGGTCGCCGGTCGCGTCGAACCGGGCCCGCAGCGCGTTGGCGAGGTGGTTCAGCCGGTCGCCCAGGGCCGGGCTGCCGGACCGGGTCAGCGCGAGGGCCTCGCGGGCCGTCGCGATCGCCTCGTCGGCCACCGCCGGCTCGCCGGTCGCACCGTGCCGGCTCTGCAGCACCACACCGAGGTTGGCCAGCCGGTCGACCCGGTCGGCGGGCCGGACCGGTCCCTCGTCGACGGCCCGGCGGGCCAGCTCGGCCGCCTCCCGGAAGGCCTGCGGGTCGTCGGTCTGGAACCCGCGCTCCCGCAGGGTGACGGCGAGGTTGGCGAGGATCTCGCCGAAGGTCTTCGTGCCGGGCCGCTCCCCGGCGAGCGCCTCGCGCTGCACCTCGACG
Source organism: Kitasatospora sp. NPDC059973 (assembly GCF_042737525.1). Lineage (NCBI taxonomy): Bacteria > Bacillati > Actinomycetota > Actinomycetes > Kitasatosporales > Streptomycetaceae > Kitasatospora > Kitasatospora sp. NPDC059973. The sequence goes on from NZ_JBHWUI010000169.1 coordinate 8,610, forward strand.
GCCTCGTCGAGGAGTTCCACGTCACCGGTCCACTGCGCCAGCCGGTGCAGCGCGTTGCCGAGGCTGTTCAGCCGGTGCGGGCGCCGGGTGGCGTCGCGTTCCGGCACGGCCGCGGCGCGGCGCAGCAGGTCGACGGACTCCCGCAGCACCGCCAGGTCGCCGGTGGCCTCGGCGGCCAGCCGCAGGGCCACCCCGAGCCCGGCCAGGCAGCCGCCGTGGCCCGGCTGCCCGGCCGGCGTCGCGGCCAGCGAGGCCCGGTTCACCCGGAGCATCTCCTCGCGGTCGCCCGGGTCGCCGGTGAGGGCGTACCAGGTCCGCAGGCCCTGGGCCAGGTTGTGCAGCGCCGGCAGCCGGGCTCCGTGGCCCGCCGGGACCACGGCCGGCACCTCGCGCCACAGCCCCAGCGCCTCCTCCAGCGCCTCGGTGTCGCCGGTGAGTTCGTAGCCGGCGTGCAGCACCTCGGCGAGACCGAGCAGCAGGGCGACGAGGTCGTCGGGGTCGGACGGCAGGCCGTCCAGCGCCCGCCGGTAGGCGCTCTCGGCCCGGGTCAGGTCCTGCTCGCGGCCGGCGGCCCGGTAGCGCTCGGACAGCGCCGCGCCGAGGCCGGCCAGCGCCTCCCCCACGGTGGGCGGCTGCTGCGGCAGGCCGGCCGCGCGGGCGAACATCGCCACCGCGCCGTCCAGATCCGCCGGCCGGTGGTCGAGGTCGAACCTGGTCCGGTACCCGAGGGCGAGCAGCCGGACGTCCTGGGCCGCGGGCGGCTCGGCCGCCGCGCGTTCGACGCCGAGCTCGATCAGGGCGTCCAGGTCCCGCCGGTCGCCGAGCAGTTGCCAGCGCACCAGGAGCGCCACCAGGAGGTTGCCCGCCCGGACGGACCGGCCCGGGTCGTCCGGCGGGGCCTTGCGCAGGTACTTCCGGGTCGTGCGGACCGCCCGGTCCAGGGCCGCCCGGTCGCCCGTTCTGAGGTGGTGCAGCAGGAGTTCGGCGGCCGGATCCGCCCCGCCTCCCGTCACCGAAAGCCGCGCCTGCGAGACGATCACCCCCGGGCGCTCCGTCGCGCCGATCGGCCGGTCTGCTCCAACTCCCCGCCGCGGCGGGTGGAATCCCTCCATATCCTAGCGAACGTACCGTCAGAAGGCCGTCGTTATACTGATCCACGATCCGCGACGACGAGCCACGATCCGACGATCCATGATCCGCGGACGACGCCAGGAAGGGGGCCGGGTGGTCGAGACGGCGAGCCGCGAGCCGGACGGTCCGGCGGCCGGGCACGCGCGGTTGGGGGAGTTCTGCCGGCGGCTGACCTCCGCGCCCGACTCGCTCGACCTCGGCCCGACGGGGCACCGCCTGGTGGAACACCTCACCACCGAGCTGCGGGCCGGCCGGCCGCCGGTGGAACTCGACGACGCGTTCGACGAGTTGGAGGAGCTACTGCTGATGGCCGGGCACAGCGCCGGGCTCGGCTCCTTCCGCACGACCCCCGTTCCCGGCCCCGCCTACCGCGCCCTGCCGGTCTCCGGCCCGGGCCACCCGCCGCTGCACGTCCTGGCCTGCCCGCACGGCCACTGCGGCCGGGTGGAGGTGCCGGACGCCGCGCAGGCCTCGCAGTGCCGGGTGTTCGGACAGCCGCTGCGGGCGGTCAGACTCCGGTGACCAGCGCCTTCCTCGGCGCGCTGGGCGGCCGGATCGCCGAGCGCTGGGTCGCGCTGCTCGCCCTCCCCGGCCTGCTCTACCTCGCCGCCCTGACCACCGCCGGCGTCCTCGGCCAGCGCCACTGGGACGACCTCGGCCGGCTCCGCTCACGACTCGACGAGCTGGCCGCCGCGCCCGGCTCGCACAGCGCCGCCGTGATCGCCGTCGTCGCCCTGGCCGTCCTGGTCGGCGCGGCCGCGATCGGGGCGGCCGCCCAGGCGCTGGGCACCGGGGTGGAACTGCTCTGGTGCGCCGAGGCGCGCGGCCCGCTGCTGCGCCGCCTCGCCGACCGGCGGCTGCGCCGCTGGCGCACGGCGGACGAGGCCTACCGGTCGGCCCTGCTGGCGGCGGGCCGCGCCCGGATCGCCGGCGCGGCCGACGCCGACGACCTGGCCGACACCGCGGAGCTCCGCTACGCCGAACGCAACCGCGTCGCGGCGGCCCGCCCGCGCCATCCGTTCCGCACCGGGGACCGGCTGGCCGCCCCCGGCCAACGCCTCTGGCGCGTCTACCGCCTGGACCTCGCGGCCGCCTGGCCCCACCTGTGGCTGCTCGCCGCCGACGGCACCCGCGCGGAGCTGCACACCGCCCGCCTCCAGCTGGGCGCCGCCGCCCGGCTCTGCGCCTGGGGCATCGGGTACCTGCTGCTGGGCCTCTGGTGGTGGCCGGCCGCGCCGGCGGGCGCGGCCGCCGTCGGCCTCGGCCTGCGCCGGGGGCGGGACGCCGCGGTGGCGTTCGCCGACCTCACGGAGGCACTCGCCGACCTGCACGTCCGCGAACTGGCACAGTCCCAGGGCATCGACTGCCCCGACGGCTTCGACCGCGCGGCGGGCGAACGCCTCTCCCGGGCCCTGGCCAAGGTGGACTGACCACCCGCCGAGGCCCCGCACCGCCGCCCGGCAGCCGGCACCGGGCTCCTGCGGCGCTCCACCGGCGCCCCACCGGCGCCCGGCCGGTGGCGGCGGCCGGGAGGCCGTCCCCGCCGCGCGACGAGCCCCGTGGCGGCGCCCCCGGCGGGCAGTCCAGCGGCCCGCCCCGCCTGGTCGGGGTCCACCGCGCGCCGCTCGGCGGCCGGCTCCGCTCGGCGGCCGAGCAGCGGTCACCCGGTGGTGACCCGCAGGTTGGCGAGGACAGCCGAGCCGTCGGCGGTGGTGGCGAGCACCCGGCCGGAGCGGTGCCAGAACGTCAGTGCCCCGCCGTGGTGGCGCAGGCCCACCGCCGGCGGACCGGCACCCGGCTGCCCCGCCGGCGTCGCGTTCGGGAGCAGCAGGGTCCGCGGCGGCTCCACCTCGCTCGCGGTGCCGGTGTGGACGCGGACGGTGCCGTCGGCGGCCGGGGCGAGCGTCAGGGCCCAGTGCTCGCCGTCGACGACCGGCCCGGCCGGGGCCACACCGTCGACGAGTCGTTCCACCGGCTCCCGGTCGGTCGACCAGCGCAGTGTGGTGCGGCCCCGGGCCGGATCGGGTTCGCCGGTCAGCAGCCGGCCGGTCGCCAGCAGCGCCGTGCCCTCGCCGAGGAGGTCGGCGTCCAGCGCGGTGCGCGAGCGCAGCTCCCAGCCGGGCTGGTCCCAGCGCCACAGCTCCGTCAGCACGCCACCCCCGGGCAGCCGGGAGGCGACGACGGACGCGCAGGACGTGGGGGTGCGCACCAGCGGGCCGACGGGCCGCTGCTCGCCACCGAGCTCCCGCCACACCACGGTCGGGCGCGCGGCCAGGGTGTCGAGGACGGCGATGCCCTCCTCGTCCCGGGTCAGCAGCTGTCGGCCGTCGAAGGACGGCACGAGCCCGCGCACCCGCAGCGTGCCCCAGTGCCGGACGGCGCGGGTGCCGAGGTCCAGCCGGGAGATCTCGCGGACCTGCCCGTAGCGGGCCACCAGCAGGGCGGCGCCGCCGTGGTCGGCCAGGACGAGTTCGTCCGCCGGGACGTCCCAGCGGGCCTTCACCCGGCCGTCGGGCCCGAGCAGTCGCACCCCCGCCTGGCCGCAGGCCACCAGCAGCAGGCCCGACTCCAGCCGCGCCGCGTCCAGGACCGGGAGCGTCCCGGGCCGGTCCACGAAGGCCCACTCGTGCCCGCCGTCGGCCGTGGGACGGGCGGGCCGGCGCGGTCGCGGCAGATCCGCCGCGACCAGCGGGTCGGCACGCTTCGCCAACTGCTCGAACAGGGCGGTCTCGGTGCGCTGGTCGAGCGGGGCGCCGGAGCCGCCGGCCCCGCCGAAGCCGCCGTCGCGGACCACGGCGCGGAGCGCCGCCGTGGCGAGTTCGCGGTCGCCCGCCGGGTCCGCACCCGGCAGCCCGGCCAGCGCACCGGCCAGCGCGGACCGGCCGGTCGCCCGGCCGCGGCCGGCGTCGGTGACGCCGGTGTCGTCGCCGGCGCCGGCGTCGTCGCCGGCGTCGTCCAGGACGGCCAGCGCGAGCGCCCGGGTCGCCTCCCCCGCGCCGAGGGCCAGCAGGTGGGCGAGTGCCCGGCCGCGCGCCGGGCCGCCGAGCGCGACCGCGTCCCGCAGGTCGGCGGCCACCGAGGGCCGCAACTCCTCGTCCGGCCAGGCGGCTTCGACCGCGCCCAGTCGGTCGCCGCCCGCGCGGCAGTGCTCGACCCAGGCGGCCCGCAGCTCACGCCCGGCCCCCGGATCGTCGGCGCTCAGCCGCTGGACGGCGTCGGCGAAGGACGCCCGCCGGTGCGCCGTCCGGACCGCCCGCGCGCGCTCACCCGCCCGCCACCAGAGCCGCACCACCAGATCGGCGGCCAGCCCACGGCCCTCGGCGAGTTCGGCGGCCTGAGCGGTCCGGCCGTGCCGGTCCAGCAGGGCGACCGCCTCGGCCGGGGCGTCCAGCAGGTCGGCGAGCACGAACGCCGCCTCGTCGATCCGCCCCTCCCGCTCCAGCGCGGTGGCGGCCTGCCGGTAGAGACCGGCCAGGTGCTGCTGCACGGTCGGCCCGGACATCGGCGAGACGCCCGCCGGGCCGGCGGTGACCGGGGTCGGCCGCAGCGCGCCCGCGAAGCGCCGGGGCAGGCCGAGCGAGAGCCACCCCTGCTCGGTGGGGCGGGATTCGCCGGCGAGCCGGAGCGCGTCGCGCAGCGCGTCGTCCCAGCGGCGCTGCTCGAAGGCACGGGTCAGCTCCCGCAGGTAGCGGGCGTGGCGGCCGTGGACCAGCCGGCCGGCGGGGCTGCGCACGACGAGCCGGGCGAGCAGCCCCCGCAGCAGCGGCCGCCGGGTGCGGACCGGCCGCCCGCCCGCCGGGCGCGGAACGGTACCGGCGGTACCGGCGGTTGCGGCGGTTGCGGCGGTTGCGGCGGTACCGCCGGACGTGCCCCGGGCGGCCCGACTGCCCCGGGCGAGGAGGACGGTGACGGCCACGGCGAGGAGGACCCCGCCGGGGTGGAAGCCGCGGTCCACGATCAGCTGGGCGAACCGGACGACCAGGAACACGGCGACGACGACGAGGAGGACGGCCGCGGCCATGAACGCCACCGGGCCGGACCCGTCCCCCCAGCGGGGCAGCCGAAGCCGGCCGAACCGCCGGGCGGCCTGGGCCAGGCCTGGGAGGCGGACCCGCCGACCGCCGCCGGCCGGAGCCGCCTCGGTCAGCCGGCGCGCGCGCTCGGAGCGGGCCCCGACGCCGGCCGCCGCCCGCAGGTCGGGCCGGGCGGGCCGGGGCAGGTCCTCGACAACGGGCGCGGGCTCGGCCACCGCACCGACCGGCGCGAGCCGGTGGAGGGTGAGTCCGGCCGGGTCGAGCCAGTCCGCCGGGTCCAGCGGCGGCAGTTCGGCGATCGGGTGCGTCGTCACCGCCCCCGCCACGGGGAGGGCGAGCCGGCCCGCCGGCACCGGAGCGCCCTCGGCGCCGACCGCGGCCAGCCCGCCGCCGGGCAGGCGCCGCACGGGCAGCCCGGGCGCGCGGTCCGCCCGGGCCTCGACCGGCTCGGCCAGGACGAGCAGCCAGCGGCCGTCCGGGAGCGCGCGCAGCTCGGCGCCGTCCGCCCAGTGGGCCAGGACGCGCTCGGCGGCCTCGGCCGCGCCGATCACCGGGACGTCCAGGACGAAGCCGGCCGCGGCCACGGTGGCGCGGAACGCGGCGGCGGCGGCGCTCACTGGTCGCTCCCGAGGTGGTAGAGGACGCGGCCGGTGTTGGCGTCGCCGATGACGATCCGGCCCGGGCGTGGTTCGACGGCGAGCAGGGGCAGGGTCGGGTGGACGGCGGGCGGGCTGACGCCGCCGGAGAAGCGGGCGAGCGTGCGGGTGCCGTCCGGCCGGATGCTGCGCACCTGCCGGCCGTCGAGGGTGCAGGTGATCAGCGCCGGCACCGCGCCCTGGTGGACCAGGCCGACCACCTCGGCCCGCTCCCGGAACGACAGCCGGACCCGATCGCCCTGCCGGGGCTGCACCACCCAGTTCCTGCCGTCCTCGGACCAGGCCTGGGTGGTGCCGCCGTGCACGACGTGCCGGGCCCGCTCCGCCTCGGGCAGCAGCGGGTGCGGGAACAGCCGCCGCTCGCGGACCCGCTGGAAGCCGCGCTCCTCCGCGCCGGGGGCCAACGGCCCGTCGTCGCGGGCGCTCCCGCTTCGCTCGATCCGCCACCACCGGCCGCCCAGCGGGCAGAGCAGGTCGTCGCCGTCGCGCAGCACCGGCCGGAGCGGGCCGGTGCACACGGGTTCCAGGACGGCCCGGTCGAGCCCGAGGGCGGCCAGCTCGACGGTGAACTCGCCGCTCGCCCCGAGCGGGCGGCCACTGACGTACGGGAGGAGCCGCTCCCCCCTGAGGTGGAGGGCGATCAGGCGCCGGCCGATCCGGCCGGCCGCGACCACCGGCCCGTGCAGGTGGTGGCGGCGGGTCCGGATCGCGCCGTCGTGCTCCGGCCCGGCACCGGGCAGGTTGGCCGCGAGCAGGGTGGCGGTGTTCCGGCCCCTCAGCAGGAGGGTGCGGGCGTCGGTGGTGAAGACCGGCTGCGCCCGCCCGGCCGCCCCGACCGGAACGGCGACCACCGCCGGCGCGGCCCGGCGGAACTCGGCGCCGCGCAGCGCCCGGACGGCGATCGGCGCCGGAGGCAGCGGCAGCTCGACGGACGTCTGCGCCAGGCGCACGGTGACGCGGACGGCGCCGTCGGCGCTCCAGCCGCTCGGCTCGCTCGCCAGCACGTGCTGGCGGGAGGCGAGCCGGTCGGCCAGCCGGGGCGAGGTGAGCAGCCAGGACCGGTCGGCGTCGTCCAGCCCCTGCCGGGCCAGCCGGACGTCCTCGGGCGTCGGGTCGGTGTGCCGGCGGGCGGCGAGCCAGCGCGGCAGCAGCTCCGGGAGGTCCCCGGTGAGCCACTGGCCGGGCGGGTCACCCAGGATGCCGACGACCAGTTCGGTGCCGCGCGCGGCTGCCCGGCGGTGCAGGACCAGCAGGGCGGCGAGCTGGACGAGCCGCCCGGCACCCGCCTGGGCGGGGCCGGTGTCGGCCAGCGCGACGATCCGGCCGCGTACCGTCGGGGTGCGGAACTCGGGGGCCAGGTACAGGAGTTCACCCTCGGCCAGGCGGCGCAGGAACTCGTCGGGGGCTTCGTCGGCCAGCAGCCACTCGGAGGGCAGCAGTTGGTCGGACCGGCCGGACCGGACGAGGCCGCCGTGCCCGTCCGGGGTGCCGCGGTCGTCGACGGCGGGCTCGCGCTCGCCGATCAGGGCATCCAGGCGGCGCAGCAACGGGCCCAGCGCGACGGCGAGTTCCGGCGTCAGCGCGGACAGACCGGCGGCCCAGGGGGCCAGCGCGGCGGGGAGACGGGCGGTCATCGCAGGACACTCCCGCAGGACGGGCCCGGGGCGCTCGGGGCGCGACGGACGGCGGGCACGGACGCGGGAGCGTGCACGAACCCGACACCGGGGACCAGGCAGCCGCACCCTGACACGGCGGCAACCGGACGCCGACGGCGGCTTCGCCCGGCCGGCCCGGGGCGGCCCGGCGGGACGGCCGTGGGTCGGGCGGTCATCGCGAGCCACCCCCGGCGGCCGGATCCGGCGCCGCCGGGGTGGACGCGTCCTCGGTGGAGCCGCCCCCCGTGTAGGGGTCCAGTGCGGCGGGGTCGGTGGTCGGGGGCGGCGGGTCGGCGACCAGGGCGTGCCCGGGGAGCAGGACGCAGAGCCGGTCGCCCTCGGCACCGACGGCCCGGCGCCAGAGCGCCGCGGCGGGCCGGGGGCGCGCGGTGGTGGGTACCAGGACACCGGCGTCGAGGCCCAGGTAGCGGGCGCCGTCCGCCCAGGGCAGGTCGGCCTCGGCGCCGAGTACCAGCAGCGCGCCGTCGCCGGCGACCACGCCCAGCCGGGCACCGCCGGCGAGCCGTTCGCGCGCGGCGCCGGCCAGGGCCGCCACGGCATCGCCCAGGGCGAGTACGGCGGCGGCGGGCAACGGCGGCTCGCGGCGCTCCCAGCGGAGCGCGACGAGCGTCGGGACGGACGGCGAGCCGGACGGCGAACCGGGCAGCGAACCGGACGGCGGGGCGGTGACGGTACCGGTCATGCGGGCGCGACCGCCGCGACCAGCTCGGCACGTATCCCGGCCAGGGCCCCGGACAGGTCGGCCGGGTCGAACCCGGCGTCGATCTCCCGCAGCGCGGCCTCCAGCCGCAGCCGGGAGTCCCGCCCCTCGGGGAGGGTGCGGTGCGCGGCCAGCAGCTGCGTACCGGTGCGGACGAGCCGCTCGGCCCGGGCCGCCGAGCTGCGCGACAGCTCCTCGGCGGCGTGCGCCAGGCTGCGGTTGGCGGCCTTCTCGACCAGGTCGGCGAGGGTGTCGCGGGCCTGCGCCTGGGCGTCGGCGGTGGGGGCGACCAGCGGCAGCACCCACAGGTCGCGGGCCGAGGCCGCCGTCCGGCCGTCGAGCACGGCGGCCGCGGCGACGAGCTTCTGCGACCGTACCGCCCGCCGGTCGCTGATCGGCACGCCGGCGGCGCGCAGCCGGCGCAGCGCGGCGGCGACCAGCGGGGTGACCTCGTCGAGGTCGCAGGCCCGGGCGGCGGCGGCCCGCCCGGGGGAGGCCGGGATCGCGCGCAGGCCCACGATCCAGGCGACGAGCCCGATCGGCACGTTGACCAGGAAGATCAGGCGCCAGTCGAGTTCGGTGAGCAGACC
>NZ_JBHWUI010000170.1:0-17378 GCF_042737525.1 Kitasatospora sp. NPDC059973
AAATATACGGCCGGCCGGGGGCCCGGGGGTATGCGGGGGGCCGCCGTCCGGTGACATGTCGACGACTACTCCTGGTGGGCGCCCGTTGCCCGGCGCCGACCTCCGGGCGCCGAGCAGTGGGAACCGACGACCGGGTACCGACTACCGGGTCCCGACTACTGGGCGGCCGTCTTGATCTCGATGGCCGCCTTGACCAGACCCGCGAACAGCGGGTGCGGGCGGGTCGGGCGGGACTTCAGCTCCGGGTGGGCCTGGGTGGCCACCAGGTAGGGGTGCACCTCGCGCGGGTACTCGACGTACTCGACGAGGTCGCCCTTCGGGGAGAGGCCGGAGAACTGCAGGCCGGTCTTCTCCAGGTCGGCGCGGTACGCGTTGTTGACCTCGTAGCGGTGCCGGTGGCGCTCCTCGACGTACTGCTCGCCGCCGTAGACCTCACGGACGATGGAGCCCTCGGCGAGCTTGGCCGGGTAGAGGCCCAGCCGCATCGTGCCGCCCAGGTCGCCCTTGCCGTCGACGATCGCCAGCTGCTCGGCCATGGTGGAGATGACCGGGTACTTGGCGGCCGCGTCGAACTCGGTGGAGTTGGCCTCGGGCAGGCCGGCCAGGTTGCGGGCGGCCTCGATGACCACGCACTGCAGGCCCAGGCAGAGGCCCAGCAGCGGGATCCTGTTCTCCCGGGCGTAGGTGATCGCGGCGACCTTGCCGTCCACACCGCGGTCGCCGAAGCCACCGGGGACGCAGATCGCGTCCACGTCGCCGAGCTGCGCCTGGGCGCCCTCGGGCGTCTCGCAGTCGTCGGAGGTGACCCACTTGATCTCGACGCGGGCGTTGTTGGCGAAGCCGCCGGCGCGCAGCGCCTCGGTCACCGACAGGTAGGCGTCCGGCAGGTCGATGTACTTGCCGACCAGCGCGACCTTGACGATGTGCTGCGGCTCGTGGACGCGGCGCAGCAGGTCGTCCCAGGTGGTCCAGTCCACGTCGCGGAACGGGAGGTCCAGCCGGCGGACCACGTACGCGTCCAGGCCCTCGCCGTGCAGGACCTTGGGGATGTCGTAGATCGACTTGGCGTCGATGGCCGCGACCACGGCCTCCTCGTCCACGTCGCACATCAGCGAGATCTTGCGCTTGATGGCCTGCGGGACCTCGCGGTCGGCGCGCAGCACGATGGCGTCCGGCTGGATGCCGATGTTGCGCAGCGCGGCCACCGAGTGCTGGGTGGGCTTGGTCTTCAGCTCGCCCGAGGGGCCGATGTACGGCAGCAGGGAGACGTGCACGAAGAACACGTTGTCCCGGCCGACCTCGTGGCGGACCTGGCGGACGGCCTCCAGGAAGGGCAGCGACTCGATGTCGCCGACCGTGCCGCCGACCTCGGTGATCACCACGTCGACATCCTCGGTCGCCATCCGGCGGATCCGGGCCTTGATCTCGTTGGTGATGTGCGGAATCACCTGGACGGTGTCGCCCAGGTACTCGCCGCGGCGCTCCTTGGCGATGACCGTCGAGTACACCTGGCCGGTGGTGACGTTCGCCGAGCCATGCAGGTTGGTGTCGAGGAACCGCTCGTAGTGGCCGACGTCGAGGTCGGTCTCGGCACCGTCGTCGGTGACGAAGACCTCGCCGTGCTGGAACGGGTTCATGGTGCCCGGGTCCACGTTGAGGTACGGGTCGAGCTTCTGCATCGTCACGCGGAGTCCGCGGGCCTTGAGCAGGGCGCCCAGGCTGGAGGCGGTGAGGCCCTTGCCGAGCGAAGAGGCGACACCCCCGGTGACGAAGAGGTGCTTGGTCGTCACGGCGCGGCCGTTCGATGCCTTGCCGGAATGGGGCTGTGCCAAGAGGGGGCTCCCGTGGGTCGCGTGTCGAAGGTGACGTGGGCGGGAAGCTCTCGGCTCGCCTGGCGCGACGGGAGTGCGGTGTGGTGCACGGCACTCGATGAGTCGTCGGTTCGGCTGGTCCGGGGCGTTTGATCCCACCGGTCCACGGGATACCAGGGTATCAGTGCCCCGGCCCGGACGCGTTCCGGCCCGCTCGCGGCGCTCGGGAACCACTCCGTCGGCGCACCACCGGCGCACCACCCGGCGCACGCGTCACACCGGTCGCACCACCGGCCCGAGCGGGCCACTCCGCGGCGCTCGGGCGGGTCATGGAGCCCCCTCCCGACGGACCATCCGGAGGTGATCCTTCCGAGCCATCCTTTACGGCTCCCCCACGATGCACGGCATTTCCGCCGAATTGTGGCGCCACGCAGGGCTGCGCCCGCGTGCTTCGCCCCTTTCGTCCGTCGTAAGCTGCACGGACGCATCGCCGACAGCACGAGCAAGCGGAGGGCGTGGGAGGGCAAGGACACCTCTCGGTCCCCGATGCGCGACCGGACCTCCCCGTTATCCAGCACCCCCCACCCACCCTGGGGCTCGACCGAGCCCCGCGCGGACACTCCAGCAAGGCCTGCCACCACCCCCGGCAGGCCGGACGTCCCGGGGTGACCCCCGGCCCCGCAGACCCGCTGGCTCTCCCCGGATCGCCGATGCGTCGTGACCACATTGCGAACTGGAGATCCACGTGGCCGGCCGTATCGAGGACTACGCACTCATCGGGGACATGCAGACCGCTGCCCTGGTCAGCAGGGACGGAGCGGTCGACTGGCTGTGCCTGCCCCGCTTCGACTCGCCGGCGGTGTTCGCCGGCCTGCTGGGCACCGATGAACACGGCTTCTGGCGGATCGGCCCGGCCGAGGTGATGGCCGCCGAGCTGCCGGCCACCCCCGCGCCGGCCCCCGACACCCCACACGTCCGGTACACCGACACCGGCGACCTACGGGTCCCCCCGCCCACCGCGGCCGCGCCGGCCGTCCCCGCCGACCGGCGCCGCTACCGGGGCGACTCACTGATCCTGGAACAGGAGTGGGACTCCCGGGGCGGCAGCGTCCGGGTGATCGACTTCATGCCCCCGCGCCCGCTGGCCGGCCGGGACTCCGTCCCGCAGATGATCCGGATCGTCGAGGGCCTGTCCGGCACCGTCCGGATGCGCTCGGCGGTGCGGATGCGGTTCAGCTACGGGCGCGTCGTGCCCTGGGTGCACCGCGTCGAGCAGGCCGACGGCGGCCACCGGACGGTGGCCGTGGCCGGCCCCGACTCGGTCTGGCTGGACGGCGAGGCCGACACCTACGGGCGCAACCTCACCACCTACGCGGACTTCACCGTCCAGGCCGGCGAGCGGATCGCCTTCGCGCTCACCTGGCAGGCCTCGCACCTGGAAGCGCCCAAGGCCCCGGACGCCGAGGAGATGCTCGACGCCACCGCGGACTTCTGGCACGAGTGGGCCGGCCAGTGCACCTACCAGGGCCCCTACCGCGAGGCGGTGATCCGCTCCCTGATCACCCTCAAGGGCCTCACCTACGCCCCCACCGGCGGCATCGTCGCCGCCCCCACCACCTCCCTGCCCGAGGACATCGGCGGCGAGCGGAACTGGGACTACCGCTACACCTGGCTCCGCGACGCCGCCATCACCCTCTCCTCGCTGCTGCGCACCGGCTACCGCGACGAGGCCCGGGCCTGGCGCGAGTGGCTGCTGCGCGCCGTCGCCGGGGACCCGGAGAACCTGCAGATCATGTACGGCATCGCCGGCGAGCGCGAGCTCACCGAGTCCTCGCTGGACTGGCTGCCCGGCTACGAGGGCTCCCAGCCCGTCCGGGTCGGCAACGGCGCCGCCGGCCAGCTGCAGCTGGACGTCTACGGCGAGGTCGTCGAGGCCCTGCACCTGGCCCACATGACCGGGCTGGTCCGCAACGACCACGCCCACCACCTCCAGCTGCGGCTCATCGACTACCTGGAGGACCACTGGCAGGAGCCGGACGAGGGCATCTGGGAGGTCCGCGGCCCGCGCCGGCACTTCGTCCACTCCAAGGTGATGGCGTGGGTGGCGGTCGACCGGACCATCAAGCTGCTGGAGCAGAACCCCGAGGACGCCCCCTCCGACGGCCACCTGGAGCGCTGGCGCACGCTGCGGGCGACCATCCACCGCGACGTCTGCGAGAAGGGCTACGACCCGGAGCGCAACACCTTCACCCAGTACTACGGCGGCAAGGAGCTGGACGCCTCGCTGCTGCTGATCCCGCAGGTCGGCTTCCTCCCGCCGGACGACAAGCGGGTGATCGGCACCATCGAGGCGATCCAGCGCGAGCTCTCCACCGAGGACGGCTTCGTGCTGCGCTACCCGACGCACGACGAGAGCGGCAACAACGTGGACGGCCTCTCCGGCCACGAGGGCGCGTTCCTGGCCTGCTCGTTCTGGCTGGCCGACGACCTCGCCATGATCGGCCGGGTCCAGGAGGCCCGCGAGCTGTTCGACCGGCTGCTGTCGCTGCGCAACGACCTCGGCCTGCTCGCCGAGGAGTGGGACCCGCGGGAGAAGCGCCAGGTCGGCAACTTCCCGCAGGCCTTCAGCCACGTCCCGCTGATCGACACCGCGCTGCGGCTGACCGCCTGCGGCGGGGCCTACCTCTCCGCCCAGCCGGACGCCCCGGCCGTCGACCGGGTCGAGCAGGCCACGGTCTGAGCGGTGCCTGCCCGGGCGGCCACGGCCCGGGCAGGCCCGGCCCCACCCGTCGCGGTCCCACCCGTCGCGGTCCCACCCGTCGCGGTTCGGACCGGCCGCTCGGCTCGGCTAGGGGGTGCGCTGCACCAGCTCGTCGTAGGTGCTGAGCACCTGGGCCACCGTGGCGGCCTCGTCCGGCCAGGTCTCGGCCTGCTGCCGGCCCGCGGCCACCAGGCGCCGGCGGCGCTCCGGGTCGGCCAGCAGCTCGCGCACCGCCCGGCCGAGCGCCGCCGCGTCGCCGGGCGGGACCAGCACGGCGGCGTCGCCGACCAGCTCGGGGATGCCGCCGACGGCGGTGGCCACCACCGGGACGCCGGCCCGCATCGCCTCCTGGACCGCCAGCGAACGGGCCTCCCAGCGGCTGGAGACCACCAGCACGTCGGCCGCCGCCAGCAGGTCCGGCACGTCGGTGCGGTAGCCGAGCAGCCGGACGTCGGCCTTCTCCACGGCCGCCCGCTCACGGAGCCCGGCGGCCTCGGGGCCGTCGCCGGCGATCAGCAGCAGCGGCTGCGGATCCAGCCCGGCCAGCTCGCGGGTGGCGTCCAGCAGCACCCCGAAGGCCTTCTGCGGGACGAGTCCGCCGACCGCCAGCAGCAGCGGACGGTCCGGGCCGTCGCCGAGCAGCGCCGCCCGGGCCTCGGCCCGCTCCAGCCGGCCCTCGGGCACCGGCGGGGCGGCCACCGGGCCGAGCCGGGCATCGGTGGCGCCCAGCTCGCGGGCCCGGGCCACCAGGTCGGAGGAGGCGCCGAGCACCAGGTCGGCGGCCCGGGCCACCCGGCGCTCCATCAGCCGCTGGAGCCGCCGCTCCATGCCGGTGGCCAGCAGCGCGTGGTGCGAGGTGACCACCAGCGGGGTCTCCGGGCGCAGTCCCGGGAAGCGGCCGGCGGTGCGCAGCGCCAGGTCCGACAGCAGCCCGGCCCGCAGGCCGTGGGCGTGCACCACGTCGGCGCCGGTGAAGGCACGGCGCAGCTCGCCGATCGCGGTGGCGTCGCTGCGGGCGCCCGCCGTGGGGGTGATGTCGACCAGGTGGAACCTGGCTCCGGTGCGGGAGAAGCCGAACAACGCGTCCGTACCGGCGGGCGCGCAGACCGTGACGGTCACTCCGTGCGCGACCAGGCCCTGTGCCAGGGAGCGCACGTGCGCACCGATGCCGCCGGTACTGGCGGCCAGGACGAGCACCACGTGCAGCTGACCCGGTTCTGGGGCGGCCGCGGTGGCCCGGGCGGCGGAATGGTCCACGTCGTCTCGCATCCGACTCGATCAGGTTCGCGCGCCGCGTCGCGAGGATTGCCCGCCGACGGCGCTCGGGACTGGAAAGCCAGTGTCCAGCCGCCACCATGCCAGGTCGGCGGCCCTCTTGGACAGTCGGCGCCACGGGGGGCGCGTCGCGGTCCGCCGGAGGGCCGCCGGGCCGGGCGGCGGAGGCTAACGGTGGCGCGGAGCCCGGGCGGCGGCCAGCAGTTCCTCGGCGTGGGCGCGGCCCAACTCCGAGTCCTCCAGGCCGGCGAGCATCCGGGAGAGCTCGCGCACCCGCTCCTCGTCGTTGAGCACCTTGACGCCGCTGCGGGTCACGGTGCCGTCGTTGGTCTTCACCACCACCAGGTGGCGGTCGGCGAAGGCGGCGACCTGCGGCAGGTGGGTGACCACCACGACCTGGGCCGACTCGGCCAACTTGGCAAGCCGGCGGCCGATCTCGACCGCGGCCTTGCCGCCGACGCCGGCGTCCACCTCGTCGAACAGGTACGTGGGGACGGGGTCGGCGCCGGCGAAGACCACCTCGACGGCGAGCATCACCCGGGACAGCTCACCGCCGGAGGCGCCCTTGGCGATCGGGCGGGGCTGGGCCCCGGGGTGCGGGGCGAGCAGGACCTCGACCTCGTCCACGCCGTGAGGGCCGTAGGCGACGGTTCGGCCGTCGACCTCGATGCCGGAGAGGTCGTCGACCTGGGCGATCGCGAAGGTCACCCGGGCGTGCGGCATCGCGAGTTCGGCGAGCTCGGCGGAGACGGCCTCGGCGAAGCGGCCGGCGGCGGCCTGCCGGGCGGTCGAGACCTCGCCCGCGAGCTCGGCCAACTCGGCGCGCAGCGCGGTCTCCTGGGCGCCGAGTTCGTCGATCCGCTCGTCGTCACCGTCGAGCTCGGCGAGCCGGGCGGAGCCGTTGTCGGCCCAGGCGAGCACCTCGGCGAGGGAGTTCTCCGGGCCGCCGTACTTGCGCAGCAGCTGGGCCAGGACGGCCCGGCGGTCCTCGACGGCGGCCAGCCGGACCGGGTCGGCGTCCAGGTCGTCGGCGTAGCCGGCCAGGTCACCAGCGACGTCGGCCAGCAGGTAGCCGACCTCGTTCAGCCGGTCCGCGAGGCCGGCGAGGCGCTCGTCGTGGTGGCGGACGGCGTCCAGGGCGCGGCGGGCCTGGGCCAGCAGGGTGCCGGCGTCCAGCGCCTCCGGGTCGGCGGGGTCGCCGGCCAGCGCGGCGTGGGCCAGGGTGGCGGCGGAGGAGAGCGCGTCGGCGTGGCCGAGCCGCTCGGCCTCGGCGCCCAGTTCGACGTCCTCGTCGGCGACGGGCTCGGCGGCGGCCACCTCGTCCAGGCCGAAGCGCAGCAGGTCGGCCTCCTGGGCGCGCTCGCGGGCCCGGGTGGTCAGCTCCTCCAGGGTGGCCGAGACCTCCCGCAGCCGGCGGTAGACCTCGCGGTAGCGGGCCAGCGGCTCGGCCACCGCCTCGCCCGCGTACCGGTCCAGGGCGCCGCGCTGGCGCGCCGGCCGGAGCAGCCGCTGCTGGTCGGTCTGGCCGTGCACGGCGATCAGGTCCTCGCCGAGCTCGGCCAGCAGCCCGACCGGCACGGCCCGGCCGCCGACGTACGCCCGGGAGCGGCCCTCGGCCGAGACGGTCCGGCTGATCAGCAGCGCGCCGTCGTCGAGTTCGGCGCCGGCCTCGACCGCGCGGACCGCCGCCGGGGAGCCCTCGGGCAGTTCGAGGCGGCCCTCGACGACCGCTCGTCCGGCGCCGTTGCGCACCAGAGCGGGGTCGGCCCGGCCACCGAGCAACAGGCCGAGGCTGGTCACCACCATGGTCTTGCCGGCACCGGTCTCACCGGTCACGGCGGTGAAGCCGGGGGCCAGTTCGACCACCGCATCGTCGATGACCCCTAGATCCCGTATCCGCATCTCGTCCAACACGGTGACGACCTTACGAGGTTCCGGCCCCGGCGCGCGACGAGCGGCAACTCCACGCCCCTCAAGTTCATCCCTTCCGGGGCGTTTCGGCGGGGCTGGGCACGGTGCACCAGGGCAGGAAGATCTGCGCGAGCGGGCCGATGGCCAGCGCGTATGCGACGGTGCCGACGCCCGCGGTACCACCGAGCAGGACTCCGGCGGCCAGCACGGTGAGTTCGATTCCGGTCCGGATCAGCCGCAGCGACCGGCCGGTGCGCCGGTGCAGGCCGGTCATCAGGCCGTCGCGCGGGCCCGGGCCGAAGCGGGCGCCGATGTAGAGGCCGGTGGCCAGGCCGTTCAGCACGATCGCGCCGACCATCAGCGCGATCCGGGCCGGCAGCGGTCCGGGCGTGCCGGTCACCCGGAGGGTGAGGTCCATCGCCGCGCCGATCATCAGCACATTGGCCACGGTCCCGAGCCCGGGGCGCTGGCGCAGCGGGATCCAGAGCAGCAGCACCAGCGCGCCGCAGATGGTCACCCAGGCGCCCACCGAGAGGCCGGCGGTGCGCTGCAGGCCCTGGTGGAAGACGTCCCACGGGTCGAGACCGAGCCCGGAGCGCAGCATCAGCCCCATGCTCGCCCCGTAGAGGGAGAGGCCTACCAGCAGCTGCGGGAGGCGGCGGCCCAGTGCGTGGGTGTCGCCGAGCAGGCGGACGGCGAGGGAGGGGCGCCGCGCCGTGACGGCGGGCGCGGGGGTGGTCGGTCGCGTGGTCGTGGTGGCCATCGGGCTCTCCCGCAGGTGGTGCTGCACCGTACGGGCCCGGCCCGCGACGGTGGCGGACTCGATGGCCGCCCTGCCATGATGGACAGGCCAAAGCGACCCCTTCCAGGGCCAATTCCGAGCAAGTGGACTGATCAGCCATGGCCGACTGGCACACCACCGTCACCGCCGCCGCACTGGCCCGGCTGCTCGACGCGGCCCGGCTGCCCGAGCCGGCCGCCGCCCGCCGCCCCGCCTACCGGACGCTGGCCGGGCAGGTCCGGCTGCTGGTCACCGAGGGCCGGCTGCCGGTCGGGGCCCGGCTCCCCGCCGAGCGCGAGCTGGCCCTGGCGCTGCGGCTCAGCCGCACCACCGTGGCCACCGCGTACGAGGCGCTGCGCGCCGAGGGGTACCTGCACAGCCGGCGCGGATCCGGCAGCTGGACCGCCCTGCCCGAGGGCGCCCCACCGCCCGGCGACGCGCTGCACCCGGTGCCGCCGGACGAGCAGGGCCGCACGCTGGACCTCGGGGTCGCCGCGCTGCCCGCCCCGCAGCCCTTCCTCGGCGCGGCGGCCGCCCGGGCCGTCGAACAGCTCCCCGCGTACGCCGCCGGGCACGGCAACTACCCCACCGGCGTCCCGGTGCTGCGCGAGGCGGTGGCCCGGCGCTACACCGAGCGCGGCCTGCCTACCACCCCCGACCAGATCCTGATCACGATCGGCGCGATGGGCGGGCTGCACCTGGTGCGGCAGGCGCTGATCTCCCGCGGCGACCGGGTCGCCGTCGAGGCGCCCAGCTACGCGCACACGCTGCAGGCCCTGCGCCTGGGCGAGGCGCGCCTGGTGCCCGTCCCCTACGGCTGGCCCGGCGGGCCGTCCCGGCAGCCCTCCTGGGACCTCGCCGAGTGGCGCCGGGTGCTGCGCGGCGCCACGCCCAGGGCCGCCTACGTGATCCCGGACTTCCACAACCCCACCGGCGCCCTCGTCCCCGAGGAGCAGCGCCGCGAACTGCTGGCCGCCGCGCGGGCCGCCGGCACGATCGTGCTGGCCGACGAGACCACCGCCGAGCTCGGCTGGGGCCTCGCACCGGACGCCGTGCTCCCCCGCCCGATGGCCGCACTGGACCGGTCCGCCCAGGTGGTCACCGTCGGCTCGGCGGGCAAGCTGCTCTGGGGCGGCCTGCGGATCGGCTGGGTCCGGGCGGCCCCCGCGCTGGTGCGCCGGCTGGCCACCGCCCGGGTCTACAGTGACGTCGGCGCCCCGGTGCTGGACCAGCTGATCGCCGCCGAGCTGCTCGGCGAGCCGCTGGCGGCCGTCCGCGCCCACCAGCTGGACCGGCTGCGCTCCACCGCCGAGGCCTTCGCCCGCGCGCTGCGCGAGCGGCTGCCCGCCTGGCACTACGCCGCTCCGCCCGGCGGGCTCGCGCTCTGGGTCTCCACCGGGGGCCTGTCCGGCGCGGCACTGGCCCAGGCCGGGGAGCAGGGCGGCGTACGGATCGCGGCGGGCAACCGCTTCGGCTCGGACGGGGCGTTCGAGCACCACATCCGGATCCCGCTCACCCTCCCCGCCGCGGCCGTGCCCGCCGCCGTCGAACGCCTCGCGGAGGTCGCCGCCCGGGCCGCCCTCGGCGGCCGCTGGAGCGCGGGCGACGACAGCCAGCCGCTGGCGGTCTGAGGGCCGCCCACGGCGAAGGGCCCGGGCCGCCGGTGGTCGGAACCGGCGGCCCGGGCCCCTCCGTCAGTGCGTTTCGGCCCGCCCGCGCCAACCCGTCACCGGCAGCGCGAACTTCGCCACCAGCCGGTCGGTGAACGGCGCCCGGTGCAGTCGCGCCAGCCGCACCGGCGTCTGCCCCCGGCGGACCTCCACCCGGGCCCCGGCCGGCAGCTCCACCGAGCGCCGCCCGTCGCACCAGAGCACGCCGTGCGGGGTCTTCGGCTGCACCTCGACCGCCAGCACCGAGTCCGGCGAGGCCACCAGCGGCCGGGCGAACAGCGCGTGCGCGCTGATCGGCACCATCAGCAGGGCCTCCACCTCGGGCCAGACCACCGGGCCGCCGCCGGAGAACGCGTACGCCGTCGAACCGGTCGGCGTCGCGCAGACCACCCCGTCGCAGCCGAAGTTGGAGACCGGACGGCCGTCCACCTCGGTCACCACCTCCAGCATCCGCTCCCGGGACGCCTTCTCGATCGAGGCCTCGTTCAACGCCCAGTCCTGGTGGACCACATCGCCGTTGGTCCGGACGATCACGTCGAGCGTCATCCGTTCCTCGACCTCGTATTCGGCGTCGACGACCCGCTCCACCACGACCGCGAGATCGTCCCGCTCGGCCTCCGCGAGGAAGCCCACCCGGCCCAGGTTGATGCCGAGCATCGGCAGCCCGTGCTCACGGGCCAGCTCGGCCCCGCGCAGCAGCGTCCCGTCCCCGCCGGCGACCAGGATCAGCTCGCAGCCGTCCGCCGCGCCGGGCCCGCCGGCCACCCGCTCGATGCCGTCGGGCAGGTCCAGGTCGACCGCCTCGGCCGCGAGCAGCCGGATCCGGATGCCCGCCTTCAGCAGGCCGTGCACCAGGCCCTCGACGCTGCGCAGCGCGGCCTCCCGGCCGGTGTGCGCGATCAGGAAGACCGTACGTCCCTCACTCATGCGCGCCCCTCTCCGCCCGTCCCGACAGCTCCGAGGTGCCCCCGTCTCCCCACGGTAGCCGCGGGCGACGCGTACCCCTCGACAGCTCTCCCCCGGATCTCGGCCGGGATTACCCCCACGGTTCGCTCGCTCATGCCCGCTGCCCTCTCCCTACGTCGGCCGGGTCGCCCTCGGCCCGGTGCGGCCGCGTCACTCAGCATGACGGACCGGACGTCCGCAGAGCACCCTACCGGGGGCCTTCGGCGACGGCCCGGTCCGCCTCCGCCGGGTCCAACGGCGGGGCGTCCCGGCGCAGCCAGAGGAAGTACTCGACGTTCCCCGACGGCCCCGGCAGCGGGCTCGCGGTGACCGCCCGCACGCCCAGCCCCTGCTCCCACGCCTTCCCGGCCACCTGCCGGATCATCTCGGCGCGCAGCTGCGGGCTGCGCACCACGCCGCCGCTGCCCAGCCGCTCCTTGCCGATCTCGAACTGCGGCTTGACCATCAGCACCAGGTCCGCGTCCTCGGCGGCGCAGCCGGCCAGCGCTGGCAGCACCAGGCCGAGCGAGATGAACGAGAGGTCGCCGACCACCAGGTCGACCGGCGAACCGCCGATCAGCTCCCGGGTCAGCTCGCGCACGTTGGTGCGGTCCATCACCGTCACCCGCTCGTCGCTCTGCAGCGACCACGCGAGCTGTCCGTAGCCGACGTCCACCGCCAGCACGCCGGCCGCCCCGGCACGCAGCAGCACGTCGGTGAAGCCGCCGGTGGAGGCGCCCGCGTCCAGCGCCCGGCGGCCCTCGACCACCAGGCCCTGCGGGACGAAGGCCGCGAACGCCCCGGCAAGCTTGTGCCCGCCGCGCGAGACGTAGTCGGGGTCGTTCTCGTCGTTCGCCACCACGACCGCCGCCGCGGTCTCCACCTGGGTGGCCGGCTTGGTCGCGGTGGTGCCGCCGACGGTCACCCGGCCGGCCGCGATCAGCTCGGACGCGTGCTCGCGCGACCGGGCCAGCTTGCGGCGGACCAGCTCCGCGTCGAGACGGCGTCGTGCCACTGCCACTGGTGTTTCAGCTCCTACGGGTCATCGCGAACGGTCGGACCCAGCGGGTCGATCCTGGTCGAGCGCGGCCAGCGTGTCGGTCAGCCGCTGGTGAACATCTTCGTACACCGCGACGTGTGCCTCGGTCGGCACCCCGTCCAACGCCTCCAGCCGGGCCAGCGCGGCGTCGACGGCCGGGTGGCCGGTGGGAGTCGGCTCGACGCCCAGCGGCAGCGGCTCATCGATGCCGAGGAAGGCGTCCGGGTCGGCGCCCGCGGCTGAGTCCGCGGCGAGGTCCCGGGCCGGGTCCGCCGGGCGGATGACGGGCGCGGGGGCGGTGCCCGGGCCGGGATCAGGCATCGGGCTTCCTGGTGCTGCTCTTGCGGACGGTGGTCTTCCTGGTCGCGGTCCGCTTCTTGGCGGGCGGCTCCTGGCCGGCGGCCTGCGCCGCCTTCTTCGCGGCGGCCCGCTCGGTGGTCGCGGCGGCGGTCTTCTTGACGGCGGTCCGCTTCGCGGGAGCCTTCTTCGCCGCGGCCTTCTTGGCGGCGGGCTGCTGCTCGGCGGGCTTCTTCGCGGCGGGCTTCTTGGCGGCAGCCTTCTTCACGGCAGCCTTCTTCACGGCGGGCGCCTGCGCTGCGGGCTTCTGCGCTGCGGCCTTCTTCGCCACCGGCTTCTTCGCCGCGGGCTTCCGCTCGGCGGGCTTCTCGGCCGCCGCCGGCTTCTCCGCCACGGCCGGCGGCACCGGCGGATCGGTCTCCACCGGCTCGTCGACCTCGACCCGCTCGGCCACTATCGGCTCGCCGCCCGCCCGCGCCGCGAGTGCCGCCGGCTCGTCGTCCAGCTCCCAGCCGTGCCCGAACAGGGCGTCGGCGCGGGGCGCCGGCGCCGCCGTGCCGGGCTCCTCCTCCTGCGGCGACGCGGCCGGAACGGCCTCCTCCTCGACCTCGCGCAGCTTGCTCTCCAGGTAGGCGAGCACCACGCCGACCTTGGTCACCTGGTCACCGACCTTCTCGAAGGCCTTCTCCACCTCGCTGCGCGCCACGCCGACCGCCAGGTCCACCCCGGCCCGGCCGGCGGTCACCGCCTCCTCGGCCAGGGTCTGCAGCGACTTCGCGGACGGCGGGAACGGCCCGCCCAACCGCCGCTCCACCTCGGCGACGTCGACCCCGCTCATCTCCAGCAGCCCGGCCGCCGTCCCGACGACCCGCTTGCCGACCTCCTCCACCAGCCCGGCGGCGACCTCCACCGCTCCCCGCACCGTCTTCGGCAGCATCCGGGTGCCTCCTTAGCGCCTGCGCGCATCGCTCCGTCGCCGTCGGTACCCGGACCGGTTCCGGGCACCCCACCGACGACGCTACCGCCAAAACCCGCCTGCGGTACCGTGGCCCCGCAGTGACCGCCGCCGTCGCACAGGGAGTGGACCAGCCGCCATGGCCAACGCCGAGGAGTGCCGCACGGCACTGGAGCAGCTCAGCCGGAACCTGGCGAAGTCCACCGGCAACGTCCGCAAGGCGGCCGACCTCGACCGCTCCCTCACCTGCCGGATCACCGACCTCGACCTGACCTTCACCGGCCGGCTGCGCGACGGCCGGATCGAGGACGTCACCGAGGCACCCGGCCCGCCCGCCACGAAGGCCGAGATCCGGCTCACCATGAGCAGCGACGACCTGGTCGCCCTGGTCGGCGGCACGCTCAACTTCGCGGCGGCCTGGGCCAGTGGCCGGGTCCGGCTGGAGGCCGGCTTCCGCGACCTGCTGCGGCTGCGCACACTGCTCTGACCGGGCGGCGCGGCGGCCAACCGGCCCGCGCCCCGGCACCCGTTCGTGGGGCCGGCCGCGCGGACCGGCCGGCCGGCCCCGGGGCTCAGAACCCCAGCTCGGCCAGCGCCTTGCGCCCGTCCGACGGACCGCCGTCCGCGTCCAGTGCCGTCCAGGCCGCCGCACAGAGCGCCCGCAGGCCGTCCCAGCGGTCCGAACCGGTGCCCTCCAGCTTCAGCACCCCGTCCTGCGCCACCACGACCCAGCCGCCGCAGCCGAACCCGCCGCCCGGCTGCCCGGTGACCGCCGGGTGCGCCACCAGCAGCCCCCGCAGGTCCTCCGCGAGGTACGTCGGCCGGTGCTCCACCGGCGCCGAGAGCAGTTGAGCCGCCGTGGTGACCCCGGTGAACACCAGCAGGCTGTCGACGCCGCCGTTGAACGCCCCCTCGATGTCGGTGTCCAGCCGGTCCCCGACCACCAGCGGCCGCTCGGCACCGGTCCGCAGGACGGTCTCCCGGTGCATCGGCGGCAGCGGCTTGCCCGCCACCTCGGGCTCCACACCCGTCGCCGCGCGCACGGCCGCCACCAGCGCGCCGTTGCCCGGCGCGATCCCGCGCGCGGTCGGCACCGTCAGATCGGTGTTGGAGGCCACCCACGGCAGCCCGCTCCGCACCGCGTAGGAGGCCTCCGCCAGGTGCGTCCAGCCCACCGAGGCGTCGAAGCCCTGCACCACCGCGAGCGGCTCCTCGGCCAGCGTGCGAACGGCCACCAGGCCGCGCTCGGCCAGCGCCTCCTCCAGGCCCAGGCCGCCGACCACGAGCACCTTCGACCCGGCCGGCACCTTCTCGGCGACGACCCGGGCGGCCGCCTGCGCCGAGTTGATCACGTCGTCCGGCTCGGCCGGCACCCCCAGCTCGGTCAGGTGCGCGGCCACCACCCGCGGCGGGCGGGAGGCGTTGTTGGTCACGTACGCCAGCCGCATCCCGGCCGAACGCGCCGACGCCAGCGAGTCCGCCGCGTGGTCGATCGCGTCGGGCCCGGCGTAGACCACGCCGTCGAGGTCCAGCAGTGCCGTGTCGTACGCCTCGGTGAGCGGGCGCTCACTGCCGCCGGGGGCGGTCCGTCGCTCGGTGGTGGCCGTCTCGGTCATGCCTTCGCTACCTCATTCACTGCGTCGATTTCCCGTCATCCGTCTCGTCCCGGGCCCTGCCGCCGGGGACTTCGTCGTCCCCCGCGCCCCGGTCGGCGGCCGCCGGCAGCCCGCCGGGTGACGGGCGGGGTCCGGCGTACCCCGGCGCCCCCGGCAGCAGCGGGCCGAACGCCCCGGCGCGGGCCGCCAGGGTCGCCCGGGTCTGCCGCAGCGCCGACCGGTAGTGGTCGGTGTCCGGCCGCATCGCGACGGCCAGCGCCAGGTGCTCGGCGGACGTCTCGAAGTCGCCCAGCCGGGCCGCCGAGACGCCCCACCCGAACTGAGCGTAGTCGTCGGACGGATCGGCCAGGGCCACCGCCCGGAAGTTCTCCAGCGCCGCCGCGTACGAACCGGCGTCGAACTGCGCCCGCGCCAGCATCTCCCGGATGCTGCGCGAGTGCGGCTCCGCCGCGGCCGCCCGCGCCAGCAACTGCTCGGCGGCCGCCGGATGCCCCTGGGCCAGCAGCTTCCCGCCCCGGCGGAACCACTCGTAGACGTCCCCCGCGGGCTCCCCGGCCCGGCCCTGCTCCGCCCCGCCCCCCGGGCCGTCGAAGCCCTCGCCCGAACGCCCGGCGCCCGCCGACCCGTTCATCACACCGTCCGCGGAGCCGTCCGCCCCGCCGCCGCCGTCCAACCGCTCCTGCCCACCACTCATGCGCCCACCTCGCCGCCCGCGCCGACCGCCTCGCGGGACGCACAACGCTGCGTCGACCGCCCACTGCGCTCTCTCACGCCGTACCTCGCCCTCGGTCACGACACCCGCCCGCTCCGGACCAGCACGGGTGTTCCGATCTCTGAACAACGCGTACCCGATTACGATGCCCAGAATGAGCACACCCAGTGCAGAAAGCGGAGCGGAGTCTCCGCAGGGCGGCCCCGGTAACCCCGGCCACGTCGCCACCGCAGGTCTGTCCCTCTCCCCCTTCCGCGGCCTCCGCTACGTCCCCGACCGGGTCGGCGCCCTGGCCGCGGTCACCTCACCGCCGTACGACGTCGTCGACCCCGGCCGCCGGCTCGATCTGGAGACCGCCGACCCGCACAACGTGGTCCGGCTGATCCTGCCGCGCCCCGAACCCGAGGACGCCGGCGACCGGCCCGACCGCGACACCCGCTACCGGCACGCCGCCCGGCTGCTGCGCGCCTGGCAGCGCGAGGGGGTCCTGGCCGCCGACCCCGAGCCGGCGCTGTACGTCTACGAGCAGCGGGTCCCCGCCACCGGCGACTCCCCGGAGCTGCTCCAACGCGGCCTGATCGGCGCCCTCGCCGTCAGCGGCAGCGAGGCCGGCGTCGTCCTCCCCCACGAGGACGTGATGCCCCGGCCGGTGGCGGACCGGGTCGGTCTGATGCGCACCACCCGCGCCAATCTCGAACCGCTGCTGCTCACCTACCGGGGCAACGGGGGCGCCGCGGGGGTGATCGAACGGGCCGTCGAGGACGACCCGCTGCTCACCACGACCACCACCGACGGCACCCACCACAGGCTGTGGGCCGTGACCGACCCCGCCGGGATCGCCGAGATCAGCCGCGACCTGGCCACCTGCCGGGCGCTGATCGCCGACGGCCACCACCGCTGGGAGATGTACCTGCGGCTCCAGCGGGAGCACCGCCACCTGCCGCGCAGCCCCTGGGACCGGGGCCTGGTGCTGCTGGTCGACACCGCCCGCTACCCGCTGCGGGTCCGCGCGATCCACCGGGTGCTGTACCGGCTGCCGATCGCCGCGGCCCTGGAGAAGCTGGGCGACCAGTGGCGGGTCAAGGAGGTACCCGGCCCGCTCGCCACCGCCCTCCAGGCCCTCGCCGAGCAGAAGCGGCAGGGCGGCAACGGGTTCGTGCTGACCGGCGGCGACGGCGTCTACTGGCTGATCGGCGAGCCCGAGGAGGCCCTGCTCGACGCCAGCGTGCCGCACGACCGGCCGGAGGAGTGGCGCCACCTGGACGCGACCGTGCTGCACGCCGCCCTGCTCGACCACACCTGGCGGGTCCCCGACGGCCCGGACGACATCGGCTACCTGCACACCGCCGTGTCCGCCGAGCGCGAGGCCGCCCGAACCGGCGGCACGGCGGTGCTGCTCCACCCGGTGCGCGAGAGCGTGGTCCGCCGGCTCGCCGAGCAGGGCGTCACCATGCCCCGCAAGTCCACGTCCTTCGGCCCGAAGCCGGCCACCGGGCTGGTCCTGCGCAGTCTCGAACTGGGCTGAGCGTCCTGCGGCCGGGCCGTCCGGTCGCGTCCGGACAGCAGTGAGGCCCTGCCGCACCCCGGAGTTTCCCGGGGTGCGGC
>NZ_JBHWUI010000171.1:0-17050 GCF_042737525.1 Kitasatospora sp. NPDC059973
GGAGCATCACATAGCGGGTGGCCCGCTCGACGAGGGTGCCGATGGCGGAGGCGCCGTCCTTGCCGATGATCAGGTCGCCCTCCCAGTGGCCGGGCACGGCTCGGTCCTCGACTTCGGCGGGGCGTTCGCTGATCATGACCATGGGGTGGGCGAACCTGGGTCTGCGTGCGGCGGCCTGGCGGTGGGGAACCCGGCGGGCGCGTCCGGTGCGTAGGGCCGCCGCGATCTCGCGGCGCAACTCGCCCCGGCCTTGGATGTAGAGAGCCTGGTAGACCGTCTCGTGGACCACGTGCATCTCCGGCCGCTCGGGAAAGGTGTCCCGCAGAGCCTGGCAGATCTGCTCGGGGCTCCACTTCACGTTCAGGTGGTCCTGGATGAAGCCCCGGAGCTCCGGGTTGTCGGCGATCTTCCCCGTCTTCGGGCGGGGCCGACGGGCATCGGCCCGGGCCTGGGCCGCGTGCGGGCGGTAGGCACCGCTGGAGGGGTGGCGATTGCGGCGGATCTCCCGGCTGACCGTGGAGGGGCTGCGGCCCAGCTCGGCCGCGACCTCACGGATCGTCGCCCTTTCCCGCAGCCGGTCGGCGATGTGGATCCGCTCGGCCTCGCTCAGGTACCGGGACGGCGAGCAGGGCGGTACCACCGCGTTGATCGGTGGTACCGCCCTGCTCGTGCCGGACGCACCGCGTCCGTTGCGCCAGCGTCTGCCGGTCTTCGGATTCACCCCGACGATCCGACACGCTTCCGTGTTGCTCAGTCCCTGCCGCATGAGCAGGGAGTATGCCGCTCGCTCCCTGTCAAGCCGCACAGGCCCCTGAGGGTCCCGCCTCTCCCGGATCTTGAAGTCCATCGCATCCCCTGAGCTGGGGCGTTGCGACGACCACTAGAACCTAAGGGTGCTGCGACGGGCCCTCGGGCGTTCCCGGCGTCAGAGCCAGGGGAACCAGGGTTTAGGGGTTGCCCCCTTTGGTGTTGGAGGGTGACGGGGTGGCGGGGTCGCCCCCTTTGGTCGGCTCGGGCGGCTTCACCATCAGGGTGACCGACTGCCCCGGGTCCAGCTGGGTCCCGGCGCCCGGCATCGAGTTGGTGACCGTGCCGTTCGGGTCCTGCGAGCCGAGCAGGGTGTAGCCCAGGCCCATCTTCTGCAGCTGCGCGATCGCGTCCTTGACCGGGACGTTCTGCAGCGGCGGGACGGTGGCCTTGTCCGGCGCCTTGAAGATCGTCAAGGTGATCTTCGAGTTGGCCGCGGCCTTGGTGTTCGGCTGGAGCGACTGCGACGCGACGGTGTTGACCTTGGTCGGGTCGTTGGTCGGCGTCGTCTTCGAGGCGTCGACCTGGAAGCCCGCGCCCTCCAGGGTGGCCTGCGCGGCCTCCTTCTGCTGGCCGACCACCCCGGGGACGGAGACCTTGGCCTTGCCCTGCGAGACGGTGAGCTTGATCTGCGCGGTCGGGTCGCCGGCCGCGTTGGCCGCCGGGTCCTGGGCGATGACCGTCTCCGTCGGAGCGGTGTCGTCGTCCTTGTACTCGGGCTGCGCGATGTTGGTGAAGCCGGCGTCGTTGAGCGCCTTGACCGCCTGGTCCTTGGTCAGGCCGACCACCTTGGGCACGGTCGCCTTGGCCGGGCCGGAGGAGAGCTGCACCGTGATCGTGGCGGCCTCCGCGACCTGGCCGCCGGCCGCCGGGGTCTGGGTGCAGACCTGGTCCTTCTTGACGTTGGTGTCCGGGCAGGCCACCTTCTCGCCCTCGGTCACCACCAGCTTGGGGCCGCTCTGCGCGGCGAGGGTCTTGGCCTCGGCCAGCGTCTTGCCCACCAGGCTCGGCGCGACGACCTTCGCGGTCTCCTTCTTGTCGCCGCCCTTGTTGCCGAACATCGCCTGGGCGACGAAGAAGGTGCCGACCAGGACCAGCACGGCGGCGACCGCCAGCACGATCCAGGAGGTGTTGCTCTTCTTCGGCGGCTGCTCGCCGCGCCGGCCCCCGCCGCGGCCGTAGCCGTCGTCGTAGCCGTCGTTCCCGCCGCCGCCCGGGGCACCGGCGTAGGTCTGCCCGTAGCCGTCGTCCTGGTAGCCGGGCTGCTGGCCGTAGCCGGCCTGCGGGAGCATCGTGGTCGGCCCGCCGCCGGGCTGCTGCGGCAGCACGTTGGTCTGGCCGTACGGGTCGTGCTGCTGCGGGTAGCCGTTCTGGTCGTAGCCGTACCCGGCCGCGCCGCCCATCCCGTAGGCGGCGGCCTGCTGGGCGGCGGCCACCGGGAGGCCGTCGAGGAAGCGCTCGATGTCGTCGCGCATCTCGTCGGCGCTCTGGTACCGGTAGTCGCGGTCCTTGGCGAGCGCCTTCAGCACGATCGCGTCGATCTCGGGGCGCACCTCGGGATCGAACACCGACGGCGGCTGCGCCTCCTCCCGGACGTGCTGGTAGGCCACCGCGACCGGCGAGTCGCCGACGAACGGCGGCCGCACGGTCAGCAGCTCGTACAGCAGGCAGCCGGTGGAGTAGAGGTCCGAGCGGGCGTCGACCTGCTCGCCCTTGGCCTGCTCGGGGGAGAGGTACTGGGCGGTCCCGATGACGGCGGAGGTCTGCGTCATGGTCATCCCGGCGTCGCCCATCGCCCGGGCGATGCCGAAGTCCATGACCTTGACGTTGCCCTGCCGCGTCAGCATCACGTTGGCGGGCTTGATGTCGCGGTGCACGATGCCGGCCCGGTGCGAGTACTCCAGGGCCTGGAGGATGCCGATGGTCATCTCCAGCGAGCGCTCCGGCAGCAGCCGGCGGCCGGAGTGCAGCAGCTCCCGCAGCGTGGACCCCTCGACGTACTCCATCACGATGTACGGGATGGAGATGCCGTCGATGTAGTCCTCGCCGGTGTCGTACACGGCGACGATCGCGGGGTGGTTCAGTGACGCCGCGGACTGCGCCTCACGGCGGAAGCGGGCCTGGAAGGACGGATCACGGGCCATGTCGGCCCGGAGCGTCTTCACAGCGACGGAACGGCCGAGCCGGGTGTCATGGGCGAGGTACACCTCGGCCATGCCGCCGCGTCCGAGGACGCCGCCGAGCTCGTACCTGCCGCCTAGGCGACGAGGCTCTTCCATAGTTCCGACCCTCTCCCTCACCCGCCGGTGAGGTTGTGACGTAGGTGTCCCCGCACGCTCTGAGTGACGCCGGCGCGGGCCCGGGTGGTTCTGCGATCAGGACCCTTCGACGCTTCGCGGGCGGCAACGGGCACACCCGCTGCTGCGGATACGCTACCGGTCGCACCGCGCCGGACCGGAGTCGGCCGTGGGCCGATACCAGACCGGTATCCGTTCGGCGGGGCCGATCGTGACATTCGACGCACCCGTGACGGCCGCTCCCTACTTGCCGAGGGCGGCCTGCATCACCGCCTTGGCGATGGGTGCGGCGAGCCGGCCGCCGCTGATCCCGTCACGGTTGTTGGAGCCGTCCTCGACCACCACCGCGACCGCGACGGACTGGCCGTCGGGGGTCTTGGCGTAGGAGGTGAACCAGGCGAACGGCAGCCCGGCGTTGTCCTCGCCGTGCTGCGCGGTGCCGGTCTTGCCGCCGACCGTCAGGCCCGGGATCTTGGCGTTCTTGCCGGTGCCGTTGTCGACCACCGAGACCATCAGGTCCTGGAGCTTCTGCGCGGTCTCCGGGCTCATCGCCTGGGAGTACTGCTTCTCGGTGTGCTTGGAGATGGTGGTCAGCGAGGCCGAGCGCTCCTGGTCGACCAGGTAGGGCTGCATCAGCGAGCCGTTGTTGGCGATCGCGGCCGAGACCATGGCCATCTGGAGCGGGGTGGCCCGGGTGTCGTGCTGGCCGATGGAGTCCAGCGCCACGCCGTCCGGGGTGGAGTTGGTCGGGAAGACGCTCTTCTCGGACCGGACCGGGGTGTCCACGGTGCTGTTGAAGCCGAACTTCTCGGCCTGCGCCCGCATCTTCTCCTTGCCGAGCTCGGTGCCGATCTTGCCGTAGACGGTGTTGCAGGACCAGTCCATGGCGACCTTGACCGTGGCGTTCTCGCAGGGCTCGTTGTCGCTCTCGTTCCTCAGCTCGGTCTTGGTGCCCGGCAGGATGTACGGCTTCGGCGTCTGGGTCTGGTCGTCGACGCTCTGGAACACGCCGTTCTCGAACGCCGCCGCCGCGGTGACCAGCTTGAACGTCGAACCGGGCGGGTACGTCTCGCGCAGCGCGCGGTTGAGCATCGGCTTGTTCGGGTCCGCGTTGAGGTCCACCCAGGCCTTGGAGTCGCCGGACTCGCTGCCCGCGAAGGCGCCCGGGTCGTAGGACGGGGTGGAGACCAGCGCCAGGATCGCGCCGGTGCGCGGGTCGAGCGCGACCACCGCGCCCTTCTTGTTGCCGAGGCCGTCGAAGGCGGCCTTCTGGGCCTTGGAGTTGATCGTCGTGACGACGTCCCCGCCCTTCTTCGGCTCCCCGGTCAGCATGTCCAGGGTGTTCCGGAAGAACAGCCGGTCGTCGCTGCCGGAGAGGATGCCGTCCTCCAGCTGCTCCAGCTGGCTGGCGCCGAAGGACTGCGAGGAGTACCCGGTCACCGGCGCGTACATCGCGCCGTCGACCCAGGAGCGCTTGTACTTGTAGCGCAGGCCGTTGACGAAGTCGGACTGGGTGACCGGCTTGCCGTCGACGATGATGTTGCCCCGCGGGTGGGCGTACCGGTCGTACACCTGCCGCTTGTTGTTCTTGTTGGTGGCCCAGGCCTCGGCCTGGACGCCCTGCACCCAGTTGGTGCGCACCATCAGGGCCAGGATCAGGACCAGGCAGAAGATCGAGACCCGGCGGATCGGCTTGTTCACGAGGCTGCTCCCCCCTGGAGCTCGGTGGCCGGGGCCGGTTCCACCCCGGGGCGGCGGGCGCTGTCGCTGATCTTCAGCAGGATCGCGATCAGGGCCCAGTTGGCGACCACCGAGGACCCGCCCTGGGCGAGGAACGGCATGGTCATACCGGTCAGCGGGATCAGGCCGGTGACGCCGCCGGCGACCACGAAGACCTGGAGCGCCATGGCCGAGGAGAGGCCGACGGCGAACAGCTTGCCGAACGGGTCCCGGGCCGCGATGGCGGTGCGCAGGCCGCGCTGCACCAGCAGGGCGTAGAGCATGAAGATCGCCATGATGCCGGTGAGCCCGAGTTCCTCGCCGAACGAGCCGAGGATGAAGTCGCTCTTGGCGGCGAAGTCGATCAGCCAGGAGCGGCCCTGGCCGAGGCCCGAGCCGGTCACCCCGCCGGAGCCCAGCGCCATCAGCGACTGGCCGATCTGTTCCGTCGAGCCCTGGGGCGGTTTGGGCGTGAAGGCGGCCATCGGGTCGAGCCAGGCGTCGATCCGGGTCTTCACGTGGCTGGCGGTGGAGGCGACCGCGACGGCGCCGCCGACGGACATCAGCAGGCCGAAGACGATCCAGCTGGTGCGCTCGGTGGCGACGTAGAGCATCACCACGAAGAGGCCGAAGTACAGGAAGGACGAGCCCAGGTCGTTCTCGAAGATCAGGATCAGCAGGCTGAGCAGCCAGATCACGATGATCGGGCCGAGGTCGCGGCCGCGCGGCAGGTAGAGGCCCATGAAGCGGCGGCTGGCCAGGGCCAGGGCGTCCCGCTTGACCATCAGGTAGCCGGCGAAGAACACGGTCAGGATGATCTTGGCGAACTCACCGGGCTGGATCGAGAAGGCGCCCATCCGGATCCAGATCTTGGCGCCGAAGTCCTCCTTGCGGGCCGGGAAGAAGGCCGGCGCCGCGAGCAGCACCAGGGCCGCCGCCATCGAGATGTAGGTGTAGCGCTGGAGGACCCGGTGGTCCTTCAGGAAGATCATCACGAAGATGAAGAACGCCACCCCGAGGCCCGACCACATCAGCTGGTTGGCCGCCGCGGGGTAGTTGTTGTGCAGCAGCTTCCCGGCCTTGTCGAGCCGCCAGATCATCACCACGCCGAGCCCGTTGAGCAGGGTGGCGATCGGCAGCATCAGCGGGTCCGCGTAGGGCGCGAAGCGGCGCATCAGCAGGTGCGCGACCAGTGCCAGCGCCCCCATGCCGAGGCCGTAGCCGAGCATGCCGGCCGGTAGCGAGTCGTCCATCGCGAGGCCCACGTTGGCGTACGCGAGGACCGGCAGCAGCACCGCGAACGCCAGCATGGCCAGCTCGGTGTTGCGTCGGTTGGGCGCGCCCTGCGGGGAGATGGTGGTGTTGCCCCGGCGCCGGGAGGAGGCGCGGTCGGCCGGTACGCCGCCGGACCGGCGGTCGCCGGAGCGGTTGTCGGCGCCGTTGCTGAGGTCGAAGGTGCTCACGTGGTGACCGCTCCCTGACGGCCGGCAGGCCCGCTCGGGGCGGGCCTATGTCGGGTCGCGGCCGTCACGGCTTCGGGCAGGAGTCGGCCTTCTGCCGCTCCTCGTCCGTCAGACCGGGCAGGTCGCCCTGCGACCCGGTGGCCGGGGCGGCGGCGCTCTGGCTCGGGGCGGCCGTGGTCGGGGTGGGGGTCGGGGTGGCCGAGGCCGTGGGGGTGGCCGGAGCCGCCCGGCCGGGCACGGAGGGCGACGGCGCGGGCGCGGTGGCCGTCCGGAAGCCGATGTGCGCCACGGCGGGCGTGGTGCCCGGCTGACCGGTCGGCGCGGTGCCCGGCAGCGCCGGGTTGGCCGCGGCGGCCGCCCGGGCGTCGGAGACCTTGTGGCAGAACGTCGCCTGCTCGCCCAGCTTCTTCACCTTGTCGTCGGCGTCGCCGAGGCTGCTGGCCGAGATGGTGTTGGTGACGTGGGTGCGCTGGTCCTGCGGCAGGTACTTGAGCTCGATGTCCTTGTACGTGGTGTGCACCGAGGACAGGCTCAGCCCGGCGAGGCTCTGGTTGACGCCCTGGTAGACCGCGACGTGGTCGCCGTCGACACCGACGTAGTACTGGTCCTGGGTCCACTGGTAGCCGAAGAAGCCGACGCCGCCCAGCACGCCCAGGGCGACCAGGGCCGCCAGCGAGAGCTTGAGCGCCTTGCCCTTGCGCTTCGGCAGCGCCTCGTCGTCGAAGTCCTCGGTGCCGTACACCGGGGGCTCACCGGCCGCGTAGCCCTCGTAGCCCTCGGCCGGGCCGAAGCCGGCCGGGGCGGCGCCGTAGCCGCCGTCGTAGCCCTCGGCGGGGCCGAAGGCGCCCTGCGGGGAGCGGCCGAGACCGGCCGCCCGGCCGGCCGGGGTGTCCCGGATCGACTGGTCGGCGACGGTCGAGGACGGCGGGGTCTCGGCGACCGCGCCGACGACCACCGGGACGTCGTTGAACTGACCGCTCAGGGTGTCCGTGGCACCGACGTCGAGGACGTCCGCCACGATGCAGGTGATGTTGTCCGGACCGCCGCCGCGCAGGGCGAGCTGGATCAGCTCCTGCACGGTCTGCTCGGGGGAGTAGAAGCTCCCGAGGGTGTCCTGGAGGGTCTGGTGGCTGACCGGTCCGGAGAGGCCGTCGGAGCAGATCAGGTAGCGGTCGCCGGCCCGGACCTCGCGGATCGACAGGTCGGGCTCGACCTGGCCGCGGCCGTCCAGCGCCCGCATCAGCAGCGAGCGCTGCGGGTGGGTCTCGGCCTCCTCGGGCGTGATCCGGCCCTCGTCGACCAGGCGCTGCACCCAGGTGTGGTCCTGGGTGATCTGCACCAGCGCGCCGTCGCGCAGCAGGTAGGCGCGGGAGTCGCCGACGTGCACCAGACCCATCCGCTGGCCCGTCCAGAGCATCGCGGTGAGGGTGCAGCCCATGCCTTCCAGCTGCGGGTCCTCCTCGACCATCTGCCGGAGGCGGTCGTTGGCGCCCTGGACGGCGTCACCGAGCAGGGTCAGCAGGTCGGCGCCGGGCACGTCCTCGTCCAGCCGGACGATCGAGCCGAGCACCTCGGAGGAAGCGACCTCGCCGGCCGCGGCCCCGCCCATGCCGTCGGCCACGGCGAGCAGCCGCGGCCCGGCATAGCCGGAGTCCTCGTTCCCCTCCCGGATCAGCCCCTTGTGGGAGCCGGCGGCGAAGCGCAGCACCAGGGTCATGCGACCTGAGCCCCCCTCTGGGTCATGGACGGGATGCTGTCCCTCATGCGCTACTACTTCCGCAGTTCGATGACGGTCCTGCCGATACGGATCGGCATGCCCGGCTGGAGCGGGGTCGGCGCGGTCAGGCGCTGCCGGTCCAGATAGGTGCCGTTGGTGGAGCCTAGATCCTCGACCGTCCACTGCCCAGTCTGATCCGGATAGATCCTGGCATGCCGGGAGGACGCGTAGTCGTCGTCCAGCACGATGGTGGAGTCGTGCGCGCGGCCCAGCGTGATGGTCTGGCCCTGCAGCGCCACGGTCGTACCGGCCAGCGAGCCCTGCACCACGACCAGCTGGGTCGGGGCGCCGCGGCGCCGGCCGCCGCCTCCGCCCTGGGTCTGGGCGGCCGGGGCGGGCTGGCCCTGCGGGGCCCGCCCGGGCGCGGCCGCGGCGGGGGTCGCCGTGGCGGCGGCCGCGGTCGCGGCACCGCCCCGGCGGGAGGAACGCGGGTTCACCTTCGTGCCGAAGAGGTCACTGCGGATCACCTGGACCGCGACGATGACGAAGAGCCACAGCACGGCGAGGAAACCCAGCCGCATGACCGTCAGGGTCAGTTCTGACATGG
The DNA here is from genome assembly GCF_042737525.1 of Kitasatospora sp. NPDC059973. Classification (NCBI taxonomy): domain Bacteria; kingdom Bacillati; phylum Actinomycetota; class Actinomycetes; order Kitasatosporales; family Streptomycetaceae; genus Kitasatospora; species Kitasatospora sp. NPDC059973. The sequence continues at coordinate 8,611 of NZ_JBHWUI010000171.1, forward strand.
CCGGCCCGCCCGTGAGTGAGCGAAGCGAGCGAACAAATCGGACACTACCCTTCGACCTGTCGGTAGACGATGGTGGTGGAACCCACGACGATTCGCGAGCCGTCGCGGAGCGTAGCGCGCTGGGTGTGCTGTCCGTCCACCACGATGCCGTTGGTGGACCCGAGGTCGAGCACCATCGAGGGCGTGCCGGGCCGGATCTCGGCGTGCTTGCGGGAGACCCCGGGGTCGTCGATCCGCACGTCGGCCTCGGTGGAGCGGCCGAGCACGCAGGCGTTCCCGGTGATCTGGTGGCGGGAGCCGTTGACCTCGATCCAGCGCCGGACGGCGGTGCCGTGGCCGGCGCCGGGGAACGGGCGGACGTTGCCGCCCGCGGGCGGGCCGGCGGGCATGGCGGGGGGTGCGGCCGGCGGCGGGGGCGCGCTGTAGGGAGCGGCGCCCTGCTGCTGCCACGGTGCGCCGGGGGCCGGGGCGGCCGGCGGCCGGCCGTAGCCGCCCCCCTGGGTGGGGTGCGCCGGGGCCTGCTGCTGCGGCTGCTCCTCGGCGGCCAGCGTGCGGCTGCGCACCCGGTAGAGCCCGGTGTCCAGGTCGTCGGCCTTCTCCAGGTTCACCTGGAGCGGGCCCATGAAGGAGTACCGCTGGGCCTCGGCGTACTCGCGGACCATCCCGGCCAGCTCGGTGCCCAGCTGACCGGAGTAGGGGCTGAGCCGCTCGAAGTCGTGCGGGCTGAGCTCGACGATGAAGTCGTTGGGCACGACGGTCCGGTCGCGGTTCCAGATGCTCGCGTTGTTGTCGCACTCGCGCTGCAGCGCACCGGCGATCTCCACGGGCTGGACCTCGGATTTGAACACCTTGGCGAAGGTGCCGTTGACGAGACCCTCAAGTCGCTGCTCGAACTTCTTCAGCACTCCCATTGGGGCACCCCCTTCCAGGGTTCGTTCGCCTGCCCGCGACCGGATCCCGGGGAGCCGGTCGCGCCTACTTGCGGTACTTCCGTACTGATCGTATCCACGCCGGGGCCATCCATACGGTTCCCGGACCGCGTGGTGACCGGGGGTGGGCTCGGACACACAGGGTGACGCATGGCGGCGGCAGCATGCCAGGGCTACCCGTCGAAACGTGCCCTCATCCCTCGCTCGGCTGTTCGTCCGGGCATCCGTTCGGATGCGCTCGGCCGTCCCGGGAAACGGATTCGGAGGCGGCCCGCAGGTCGTGCTACTGTTTTCCACGTCGGAAGGGGCGCCCGCAAGGGAGCCGGACCGAAGAGCCGCGAAGACCACATGGTACCGAGCGGATCGGCTGGTCGGCTGGCAACCACGACAGACACCCATGCGCGGGTGGCGGAATAGGCAGACGCGCTGGATTCAGGTTCCAGTGCCCGAAAGGGCGTGGGGGTTCAACTCCCCCCTCGCGCACAGCGAAGCCCCGCAGATCTTCGGATCTGCGGGGCTTTCTCGTGTTGGGGGCGTGCCCGGGGCCGCGGAGCCGGCGCGGGCGGGTTCACTCCCGGCCGGCGGGCAGGTCGGCCCGTACCGCGAAGCCGCCGTCGGGGGTGGTGCCGGCGGTGAGCGTGCCGCCGAGCAGCTGGGCCCGCTCCCGCAGCCCGACCAGGCCGTGGCCGCCGCCCGGCAGGGTCTCGGCCGGGCGGACCGGCGGGGCGTCGTTGCGGACCTCGACCCGGAGCCGGCGGCCCGCCGCCCGCACGTAGACGTGGACGGTGGCCTGCGGGGCGTACTTGGTGATGTTGGTGAGCGCCTCCTGGACCGTCCGGTAGGCGGCCCGCTCGACCGCCTCGGGCCAGGGGTGGTCCCCCGGGGACAGCTCGGCCACGGCCGCCAGGCCGCTCTCCTCGATCAGCCGGGGGAGGTCGGCCAGCCGCGGCTGCGGGGCGAGCGGGGTGTCCGGGCGGGAGCCGGTGGCCCGCAGCACGCCGACCATCTGCCGCAGCTCCTCCAGGGTGCGCACGGAGAGCTCCCGGATCGTCCGGGCGGTGGCCGCGGCGGCCGGGTCCGCGGTGCTGACCTGCAGCGCGCCGGCCTGGATGCTGATCAGGCTGACCTGGTGCGAGACCACGTCGTGCATCTCCCGGGCGAGCCGGGCCCGCTCGCTGACCAGGACCCGCTCGGCGAGCAGCCGGTTCTCCCGGGCCCGGCCCCGGGTCAGTTCGTCCAGCCGGGCCGCCAGCTCCCGGCGGGTGCGCGAGAGCAGACCGGTGGCGGCCGGGCCGGCGGCCAGCATCACCGACTGGATGGCGTAGAGCGCGGTCTCCCGGCTCGGTTCGAGGGACTGCTCGGAGAGCGGCCAGTGGAAGAACTCCACCAGGGCGAAGAGGGTCGCGCAGGGGACCACCACCCGGGGCACCGGCCGCTCGGCGGCCACCGTGTACACGGCGGTGATCGGGGCGAGCCAGATGTCGGCGAGGTAGCTGCCCGGCATGGTGAGCAGCAGCACGGTGACCGGGAAGCGCCGGCGCCAGGGCAGCACCGCGGCGGCGAGCAGCGAGAGCAGCACCTGCCACCAGGCCGAGCCGCGGGCCACCAGGGCGGCGTCCATCAGCGAGTAGAGGGCCGGCAGCAGCAGCATCAACCAGGGCGCGGTCAGCCAGGCCGGCAGGCGTCTGGCGGGGGGCAGCTCGCTCGTGGTCATGCCCCGTCGCCGGGTTTCGGCCGGACCAGGCCGGCCCGGTGGGCGACGACCGCCGCCTGCACCCGGTTGGCGGCGCCGAGCTTGCCGAGGATCGCGCTGATGTGGTCCTTCACCGTGCCGGTGCCCAGGAAGAGCCGGTCGGCGATCTCGGCGTTGGACAGCCCCTCGCCGAGCAGCGCCAGGACGTCGAGTTCGCGGCTGGTGAGGGTGCGGGCCAGCGAGGTGGCCTCGGCGTCCGGGCCGCCGCCGTCCACGTAGCCGCCGATCACGGTGCGGGTGACGGTCGGGGAGAGGATGCTGCCGCCGGCCGCGATCACCCGGACGGCGTGGACCAGCTGGTCCGGGGCGGTGTCCTTGAGCAGGAAGCCGGCCGCGCCGGCGCGCAGCGCGGTGCCGATGTACTCGTCGGTGTCGAAGGTGGTGAGCATCGCCACCGCCGGCGGGTCGGGCAGGGCGCGCAGCCGGCGCAGCACCGAGATGCCGTCGAGGTCGGGCATCCGGATGTCGAGCAGCACCACGTGCGGGCGCAGGCGCTGGACGAAGTCCTCGGCCCGGCCGCCGGAGCAGTCGCCGACCACCTCCAGGTCGGGGGCGGAGCCGACGATGAGGCCGAGGCCGGAGCGGACCAGGATCTCGTCGTCCACGATCAGCACGCGGGTGGTGGTGATGGTCCCTCCTCGGTTCGGGCGGCCGGGACCGGCCGGTCCGCTCGCTGCGGTGTGCTTGAGCATTTCGAGACTAGGGCCAGTGGGGGCGGGGTGCCGAACGCCGCCGCTGGGTGGACACCCCCGCCGTTCGGCGGGGGGCGGAATCGGCTACCGGGTTCACGTCATCCTCACCCGGGGTGCGGAACGATGGAGTCGGCTGCCCCTCACCGGTTTCCGGTCATGGCCAGGGTCGCCGGTCAGTCCGTCGGGCGCACGGATGCCCGGCGCCGGCCTGTGTGCGGATGCGCCCCACCATCTGATCGTTTGGAATTGAGCTGTGTCGTCCACTGTGAAGCCGGAGCCGTCCGCCGCGTCCACCGGGCCCCGGCCCGCCGGCCTGCTGGAGCGCTGGCGCCCGAGGGCCGCCGCGGCCACCGTCTGGTACCTGCGGCTGATCGCCCTGCTGAACCTCGTGACGGTGCTGCTGGAGCCGTTCCGGGACCAGGTCGAGACGCACAACGAGGGCGAGTACTTCACCCCCTACCTGATGACGGCCGGGCTGAGCACCGCGGTGCTGTCGGTCTTCCTGGCGATCGCGATGCGTCGGCGCAAGCGGGCCGCGTGGATCTTCAACATCGCGCTGGCGGGGCTGTTCGCGTTCCTCTACCTGGCCGCCATGGCGCTGCCCGACGAGCGCTTCAACCGGCACCCGCTCAACTACATCTCCACCGTGCTGACCTGCGCGTTCGTGCTGGCGCTGCTGGTCGGGCGGAAGGAGTTCACCTCCAAGGGCGACAGCTCCAACCCGAAGACCGCGGCGGCCACCTTCGTCGGCGGCCTGGCCTTCGGCGGGGTGGTCGGCGCGCTGCTGGTCTGGGCGAACAACGGCGCCCAGGGCGCCGGATTCTGGGACCTCTTCCGCTACTCGGTCGGCCGGATGATCACCATCACGCCCTCCGAGCACCTGCGCTCCGTGATCTCCGCGCCCACCTGGGTCAACGCCGTCATCAACGCGATGGGCGGGGTGCTCTTCCTGCTGGTGCTCTACGTGGCGTTCCGCAGCCCCAAGGACAAGGAGTTGCTGACCCCGGAGGACGAGGAGCGGCTGCGCGGCCTGCTGGAGAAGCAGGGCGACCGGGACTCGCTGGGCTACTTCGCGCTGCGCCGGGACAAGGCGGTGGTCTTCTCCCCCAGCGGCAAGGCGGCGGTGACCTACCGGGTGGTCGGCGGGGTCTCGCTGGCCTCGGGCGACCCGATCGGGGACCCGGAGGCCTGGCCCGGCGCGATCGACGCCTGGCTGGCCGAGGCCCGCGAGCACGCCTGGGCGCCGGCCGTGATGGGCGCCTCCGAGGAGGCCGGGGTGATCTACGCCCGGCACGGGCTGGACGCGCTGGAACTCGGTGACGAGGCGATCGTCGAGCTGGACGAGTTCTCGCTGGACGGCCGGGCGATGCGGGTGGTCCGCCAGGCCTACAACCGGGTCAAGCGGGCCGGGTACACCGTGCGGATCCGCCGCCACGAGTCCATCCCCGAGTGCGAGATGGCCCAGCTGGTGGCCAAGGCCGACCAGTGGCGCGACGGCGCGACCGAGCGCGGCTTCTCGATGGCCCTCGGCCGCCTCGGCGACCCGGGCGACGGGCGCTGCGTGATGCTGGAGTGCCACGACGGGGACGGCGAGCTGAAGGCGCTGCTGAGCTTCGTGCCGTGGGGCGCGGACGGGCTCTCGCTGGACCTGATGCGCCGGGCCCGGGACACCGAGAACGGCCTGATGGAGTTCATGGTGATCGAACTCCTGCAGCGCGCCGAGGAGGTCCAGCTGGCCCGGGTGTCGCTGAACTTCGCAATGTTCCGTTCCGTTTTCGAGCGGGGATCGCGCCTCGGCGCGGGGCCGGTGCTCCGGCTCTGGCGCTCGGTGCTGGGCTTCTTCTCGCGCTGGTGGCAGATCGAATCGCTGTACCGGGCCAACGCCAAGTACCGGCCGATCTGGGAACCGCGCTATCTGCTGTTCGAGAAGAGCAGCGAGATTCCGCGCATCGGCATCGCCAGCGCGCGCGCCGAGGGCTTCATCACCGCGCCGAGCCTGCCCGCCCTGTTCCGTCGCCGGCACGCGGGGAGCGCCGGCACGGCGCCCCGCCCGCCGGCGGCCGCGCGGGACGGGAAGGGGTAACCCCTCCGCCGGGGGGCGGAGGGGGCCGGTCGTCCGGATGGGGGGAGCTATCGGGGCTTCTCTCCCCCCAGAGGATGAGGCCGCTCCACTTTTATGCCGATGTGGATTCATTAACCGGCTTCTAATGTTGGAGTGGTCGAGAAGGCGTTCGCGGCTTCGGGGATTTGGAGAGACGGTTGTGATTTACAGGACCCACGCGGGGGGCGTGCGAAAGGGGCCGCTGGCTATTGCCGGTGCGGCCGCTGTCGCCGAGTGGGGGACGTTGTTCGGGACGGTCCGGGACCGGCTGGTGGCGAAGAAGTTCGCCGCCGTTCCGCTGTCGACGGCGGCGACCGCGCTGATCCTGCTGTTCAGCATCGTGCAGCACCTGCCGGGCGGCGAGCGGTTCGTCACCCGGATCGGGGTGGTGAAGGCGGCGCTGCCGCTGGACGTCTCGCTGCTGCGCACACCGCTCTCGCTGTACGTGCCGGCGCTGGACCTGCCGGTCTGGGGGGCGCTGGCCCAGGTGTTCGTGGTCTTCGGGATCGCCGAGATCGTGCTCGGGCGGCGGCTCACCCTGGTGGTGGCCTACGCCTGCACCCTGGCCGGAACGCTGTTCGCCCGGGTCGGTGTGGCGATCGGTCCGGACCACATGTTCGGCTTCCCGAAGTGGGTGGCGTACGTCCGGGACACCGGTCCCTCGGCGGCGGTGGTGGCGCTGGCGATCTGCATCGCGTTCCGCTGCCGGGCCTGGTTCACGGCCGGTGTGGTGGTCGCGCTGATGGTCGGTGAGGCGGTCCTGCTGCCGAACCTGGCGGGCCTGGAGCACGTCGTCGCGGTGATCACCGCGCTGCTGATCGCCGTTTCGGTGGAGGTGTTCGGGGACTTCTGGCCGCGGGTGCTGGCCGGGGTCGGCGCGGCGGCCTCGGTGGCCGCGGCCGCCTCGATCGAGGTGGCCACGGAGGCCCGGCGCCGGCGGTCGGCGGGCGCGGCGATCCCCTAGGGGACGGCCCGGGGCCCGGTGCGGGGCGTCACGGAGCTGTCCGGCGGGGCCGGTCGGCCGGGCGCGGGCGGGGGCCCGCACCCGGCGCTCAGCCGGTGGGCGGTAGCGGCAGTTCGAACCAGACCACCTTGCCGACCGCCTTGCGGGCGGTGCCCCAGCGCGCGGCGAGCTTGGTGACCAGCGTCAGGCCGCGGCCGGTCTCGCCGAGCTGTTCGGCGGGCTCCAGCGACGGCAGGTTGTGGTTGTCGTCGCTGACCTCGACCAGCAGCTTGTCCACCCGGATCAGCTGGAGCTGGACGCGGTCCCGGGCGACCCGGACGGCGTTCGTCACCAGTTCGCTGACCAGCAGCTCGGTGGTGTCGCGGAGCCCCTCCAGGTGCCAGCCGGTCAGCTGCTCGCGCACCAGCGCGCGGGCCCGGCCGACCTCGCGGTGGTCCACAGTGAGGTCCCAGGTGGCCACCTCGGTCGGCGCGACGCCGTCGAAGCGGGCCACCAGCAGGGCGACGTCGTCCTTGCGGTCGTCCGAGTGCAGCCGGTCCAGGACGACGTCGCAGGCCTCCTCGGGGCTGCGCTGCGGGTCGATCAGATTGCCGCAGAGCGCGGCCAGCCCGGTACCTATGTCGCCGCCCCTGACCTCGACCAGGCCGTCGGTGCAGAGCACCAGCATCGAGCCGTCCGAGACGTCGATGGTCTTGGCGACGAACGGCACCCCGCCGACGCCGATCGGCGCGCCGGCCGGGATCTCCAGCAGCTCGCCGGTGCCGTCCGGGTGCACCAGCACCGGCGGGACGTGGCCGGCGCTGGCCAGCTCGCAGGTCCGGTTGATCGGGTCGTAGACCGCGTACAGGCAGGTGGCCAGATGGTCGTCGCCGAGCTTCTGGGCCAGGTTGTCCAGGTGGCGCAGCAGCTGGCCGGGCGGCAGGTCCAGGGCGGCGAGGGTCTGCATCGCGGTGCGGAAGCGGCCCATCGCGGCGGCCGAGTGCAGGCCGTGGCCCATCACGTCGCCGACCACCAGGGCGACCCGGCTGCCGGGCAGCTGGATCGCGTCGAACCAGTCCCCGCCGACCTCGGCCTTGGAGTCGCCCGGCAGGTAGCGGTGGGCGATCTGCACGCCGGGGATCTGCGGCGGACGGGTCGGGATCATCGAACGCTGCAGGACGGTGGCGACCTTGGACTCGGCGCGGTGCAGCCGCGCGTTGTCCAGCGAGAGGGCGGCGCGGGCGGCCAGCTCCTTGAGGGTGGCGGCGTCGCCCTCGTCGAAGGGGGCGCGGTCGGGCAGCCGGAGCAGCTTGAGGATGCCGAGCACGGTGCCCCGGGCGGAGAGCGGCACGACCAGCATCGAGCGGCCGGAGACCACCGGGGCGAGCCGGACACCGCCCAGCGCGGCGGCGTAGTCGACCGCGACGTCCTCGCTGATCACCGGGACCAGGACCGGCTGGTTCAGCTGGAGGGCCATCCCGGGCGGGGTGTGCCGGGGCATCGCGACCAGCGAACCCTCGGCGAGGACGTGGTCCCACTCGCCGGTCGAGTCGTTGTTGGCCAGGGCGACCCGGCGCAGCATGGTGTCGTCGTCCGGCCGGGCCTCGGGCAGCTCGGAGTCGGAGATCAGGCCGTCCACCAGGTCGACGCAGGCGAAGTCGGCGACCCGGGGGACGAGCACCTGGCAGAGCTCGCGCGCGGTGAAGCCGAGGTCCAGGGTGGTGCCGACCTTGCCGCCGACCTCGCCCAGCAGGGCCAGTTGTTCCCCGGCCTGGCCGTTGGTCAGGAACGGGGAGAGCCGGCCGCCCGACGCGGTGGCGCCCGACGCGGCGCCCGGGCCGCACGGTGCCTCGGCGGGGGAGGGGACGGCGCCGGGCGGGGCCTGGTCACCGCGGTGGACCAGATGCCCGGGGGCGGACGACTCGACGGCGGCCTGCTCGATGGTGGCGCCTCCTCTGGGCGGGGCGGGGACGGCCGGGGCGGCCGCCGAGGCCGCGCCCGCGGCGCCGGCGGGCCGGGCGG
>NZ_JBHWUI010000172.1:0-16997 GCF_042737525.1 Kitasatospora sp. NPDC059973
GCGCCGGACGATGTCCGGCGCCCCCTCGGGCGTTGTACCAGGCTCGGGTGGAAGCCCTCGGTTACTTCTTCTTGTCCTTGCTGCCGTACGGCAGCCCGGCGAGGCCGGCGATGACCACGAAGGCCACGATCGGCAGCAGCACGTACAGGCCGAGGGTCTGGGCGACGCTCAGGCCGCTACCCGGGTCGTCGCCGTCGTCCCGGGAGAGGGCCATGGCGGGCGACGACAGCAGCATCATCAGCGTGACCGTTGCGGTGACCGCGCCGGCTCGCAAAGCGTTCCTCTTGTCCACGCTGCTCAACTTACCCGCCGCTTACGTCGCCGCGCTCGGCGGGGTCGGCCTTTCGGGCCTGCCCGCCGGCGGCCCGCAGAACGCCGGTCAGGGCCTGTGCGGCCGGGGCGGCGGCCAGCTCGTCCAGCGTCACCGGGCGGCCGGAGCCGTCCGCGACCGGCAGCCGCCAATTGGGGTACTGGTCCCAGGTGCCGGGCAGGTTCTGCGGGCGCGGGTCCCCCACCAGGTCGGGCAGCCAGAGGCCGACCAGCTCGGCCGGGGTGGCCCGCAGGAAGCGGTACAGCGCCGCCGCCGAGAGCTCCTCGCCCTCGGCCAGCAGGCCCAGCCGGGTCAGCTCGGCCCGCCACTCGGCCAGCTCGGCCGCCGCCTGCGCCTGCTCCTCGTCGAGCGACCTGGCGAGCAGGCCGAGCCGGTGGCGCAGCTCCACGTGCTCGCCGGTCAGCCGGGCGGCGGTGCTCGGGAGGTCGTGGGTGGTCAGGGTGGCCAGGCTGCCCGGCCGCCAGCGCTCCGGGGGCAGGATCTCGCCCTCGGCCTGCCAGTCCCGCTCGAACCAGAGCACCGAGGTGCCCAGGACGCCGCGCGCCGCCAGCTCCTCGCGGACGCCCGGCTCCACGGTGCCGAGGTCCTCGCCGATCACCGCCGTGCCGGCCCGGTGCGCCTCCAGGGCCAGCACGCCCAGCATCGCCTCGGCGTCGTAGTGGACGTAGGCGCCCTCGGTCGGCGGGTGGCCGGCCGGCACCCACCAGAGCCGGAACAGGCCCATCACGTGGTCGATCCGGATCGCCCCCGCGTGCCGGGCCGCCGAGCGCAGCAGCTCCGCGTACGGGGCGTAGCCGGAGGCGGCCAGGGCGTCCGGGCGCCAGGGCGGCAGGCCCCAGTCCTGGCCGTGGGCGTTGAAGGCGTCCGGCGGGGCGCCGACCGAGATGCCGCCGCCCAGCGCGTCCTGCAGCGCCCAGGCGTCGGCGCCGTCGGGGTGGACGCCGACGGCGAGGTCGTGGATCAGTCCGACGGCCATGCCGGCGGTGCGCGCGGCCTGCTGGGCCGCGGCGAGCTGCCGGTCGACCTGCCAGGCGAGCCAGCGGTGGAACTCGACGCGGTCCGCCAGCTCCTCGGCGGCGAGGACGACGTGCGGGCTGTCCGGGTGGCGCAGCCCCTTCGGCCAGGCGTGCCAGTCGGCGCCGTGCATCTCGGCGAGGGCGTTCCAGAGCGCGTACCGCTCCAGCCACTCGCCCTCCCGCCGCCGGAAGGCCTCGTAGGCGGCCCGGGCGCCCGCGCCGCGCTCCACCTCGTGCAGCAGCTCCAGGGCGCGGCGCTTGAGCGCCCAGACGGCGTCCCGGTCGATCAGGCCGTCGTGGCCCAGCACCTCGGCGCGCAGCCGGGCGGCGCGCCGGCCCAGCTCCTCGGCCTCGGCCCGCTGCTCGCCCGTCAGGTACGCGTGCTCGGGCACCGCCTCGACCCGCAGGTGGACGGGGTCGGCGAAGCGGCGCGAGGAGGGCCGGTAGGGGGACGGGTCGGAGGGGGTGCCCGGCAGGCCCGCGTGCAGCGGGTTGATCTGCACGAAGCCCGCACCGAGGCTCCCGGCCCACTGGGTGAGTTCGGCGAGGTCGGCGAGGTCGCCCATGCCCCAGGAGCGGTCGGAGAGCACGGAGTAGAGCTGTGCGAGGAAGCCCCAGCCGCGGCCGGCGAGTTGCGGCAGCCGCTCCGGGGCGACGATCAGATGGGCGTCCTGGCGCGTGCCGCCGGTCACCGCGCTGAGCCGGTGCCGCCCGAGCGGCAGGTCGGCGGGCAGCCAGTGGGAGTGCCCGCGCGGCAGCTCCCAGACGCCGCCGTCCTCCAGCTCGACGCTGAGCCGGGCGTCCGCCGGCGCGTCCAGCGCCGTCCGCCGCCCGGCCCGCACCACCACGCAGGGCGGCAGCGACCGCGCCCGCTGCCCGGCCCGGTGGCGCTCCAGTGCCGCCCGGGCCGCCTCCGGCGTGCCCGCCTCCACGCCCAGCACGGCCAGCACCGCCACCAGTGTCCGCGCCGACGGCTGGAGGGCCGTGTCCACCCCGTACGCCTGCGCCAGCGCGACCAGCTCGGCGGGAGGCGGCGGCGCGTCCTGCGCGGGCACCTCCAGGCCGTCGGCTCCGTCACGGTCGAGATAAGCGGCCACTCGCGGCTCCTGCGATGTCTCGGCAACGCCCGGTCAGAACAGCCACAGTCCTACCCGCGTGACACCCCGGTCACCCGGTGCGACACACGGGCCGGGCCGGGGACGCCCGCCGACGGTGCGTCATCCGGGCCCGCGCGGCGGGCTCGGACGACCGGCGGGGGCGCCCGCGACGGCACGCGGGCCGGGGTTCCGCGAAGGAGGGTGATGAAAGTACAAAAAGGACAAACTTGGCATACCCGTCGGTGACGTTGACACCGGCATGGCCAACTGGTGGGCTTTGGCGCGTTGTGGTCGATGCCTGGCGAGGAGGCTCCTGTGCAAGCCCGAGTGTCCGTCGCCGCGGGGCGGCGGTTGAGGCAGCAGCTGGAGCAGAGTCCGGCGCTGCGGGACGTGTTGCAGCACCCGGCGGCGCTGGCGGCGCGGCGGGCGACGGCGCGGACGTGCCGTCAGCTGGCGCCGCGGACGGCGGACCGGCTGATCGCGGATCTCAAGGGCACGGAGCCGCTGCTGGCGTCGGTGCGGGCCGAGCGGGCCCGGGCCTGGACGCCGAGCCGGCGCCGGACGCTGCAGGTGGCGGCGACGCTCTCGGCCGCGGCCGTGGTCGGCGGGCTGCTGGTGAGCGGCCCGGCCGCGTACGCCTACAGCCCCGGGCCGGACGTGGTGAGCACCGCGGCGCAGACGCCGCTGGGCAGTGTGAGCAACCCTCAGGTCTTCCCGCGGCCGCAGGAGCAGAGCGTGGCCGGCAGGCCGGTCACGGTGCCCGCCGCGGTGACGCTGGTGACCTCGGCGAAGGCGGACCACGGCGCGGTGGACACCGTGCGCGAGGTGCTGGGCGTGGCCGGGGCCACCACGGTGACGCCGCAGGCGGAGGCCGGTACGCCGGCCGCCGGATCGCTGGTGGTCTACGTCGGCGGACCGGCCGAGGAGGCCGGCGGCGAGGTCGACCGGGCGCTGCGCGAACTGACCGCGGCGGCCGGCGGCAAGGACGGCGGTGCGCCCTCCACGGCGGGGATGCCGGCCGGCGGATACGTGCTCTCGGCCGGCCAGCTGCCGGCCCCGGGCGGCGGGACGTACGGCGTGGTGGTGCTGGCCGGGGCCGACCAGGCGGGCACCTTCTACGCGGCGCAGAGCATGCGCCAGCTGCTGGCCGCCGTACCGGCCGGACAGGGGCAGGCGCCGGGCGCGGCCGGTCTCGGGCTGCCCGGGATCACGCTGCGCGACTGGCCGTCCGGCGCACCGGTGCGCGGTACCGCGGAGGCGTTCTACGGCACCCCGTGGAGCCAGCAGCAGCGCCTCGACCAGCTGGACTTCCTGGGCCGCTCCAAGCAGAACTTCTACCTCTACGCCCCCGGTGACGACCCGTACCGGCTCTCCCGCTGGCGCGACGCCTACCCGGCGGCCCGGGCCGAGGACCTCAAGGCGCTGACCGCCCGGGCCGGCGCGAACCACGTGACGGCCGGCTACGCGATCGACCCGGGGCAGTCGTTCTGCTACAGCTCGGCCAAGGACGCGGACGCGCTGGTCGCCAAGCTGGACGGGCTGCGGGCGCTCGGCTTCACCGCCTTCCAGCTGCAGTTCCTGGACGTCTCCTACGACGAGTGGCACTGCGGCGACGACCGCTCCAAGTACGGCACCGGTCCGGCCGCCGCCGCCAAGGCGCAGGCCGAGCTGGCGGCCAAGGTGCAGGACCGGCTGATCGCGAAGCACCCGGGGCTGGCGCCGCTGTCCGTGGTGCCGACCGAGTACCACCAGCAGGGCTCCACGCCGTACCGCAAGGCGCTGGCGGCGGCGCTGCCGGCGGGCGTGCAGGTGGCCTGGAGTGGTGTCGGGGTGATCCCGGAGAAGATCACGGGCGCTCAGGCCGCCGAGACCGCTGAGCTGTACGGGCACCCGCTGGTCACCATGGACAACTACCCGGTGAACGACGCCAACCCGGACCGGCTCTTCCTCGGCGCCTACACCGGCCGGGACGCCGAGGTCGCCACCCGGTCGGCCGTCATGCTGACCGGTGCGATGGAGCAGCCGGTGGCCTCGCGGATCGCCCTGGCCACCGCCGGGGACTTCGCCTGGAACCCGGGCGGGTACAAGCCGGAGGACTCCTGGCAGGCCGCGCTGCGCTCGCTGGCGGGCCCGGCCGGCGCCACCGCCGCCCCGGCCGGGGCAGTCCTGGCCTCCGTCACCGCGCTGGCCGGCAACAGCTCCTCCTCGCCGCTGTCCAAGGAGGAGTCCGGCTACCTCAACCCGCTGCTGGAGCGGTTCTGGGCGACCGCCGAGCCGAACGCCGGCGCGGCGCCCGACCTCGCCCGGCTGATAGAGGCGGCGGCCCCGCTGCGGGAGTCCTTCGCCGCGATGGCGGGCGCCCAGCAGACCCTGAGCGCCACCCCGGCCACCGCCCCGCTGGCCGCCGAGGCCGGCCCCTGGCTGGCCCCGCTGCGCGACTACGGCCTGGCCGGCCAGGCGGCGCTGGACATGCTGCTGGCCCAGCGCGGCGGCGACGGCGCGGCGGCCTGGCGGGCCCGGGTGGAGCTCAACAAGCTGCGCGAGCAGCTCGCCCAGAGCCCGGCGACGGTCGGGGCGGGCGTGCTCGGCCCGTTCCTGGAGCGCGCCGTGCGGGCCGCCGACAACTGGGCCGGCGTGGTCGGCGGCGGGGCCGCCCCGACCACCACCCTGGGCACCGCGCACGACCACCTGCCGGCGCTGATGACCGACGGCGTGGCCGACACCTTCTACTGGAGCTCGGCGCCGCCGCAGCCCGGCGACTCGGTGGGCCTCGACCTCGGCGGCGGCCGCCCGGTCGGCAGCGTCACCGTGCTGATGGGCTCCTGGGGCAGCGGCCCGGACGGCCAGAACGCGCTGGACGACTACATCCACGACGGGGTGCTGGAGTACTCCACCGGCGAGGGCGGCTGGAAGCAGCTCGCCCAGGTGAGGAACCAGAAGAGCGTCACCGCCCAGCTGCCCGGCGGGGCGGTCGTGCGCGGGGTCCGGCTGCGGGCCACCGCCGCTCAGAAGACCGCCGTCGCGGTCCGCGAGTTCACCGTGACCGCGCCGGACGAGGCCCCGGCCAGCGTCACCGGCGGCCCGGCCGCGCTGCCCGGCGCCTCGGCCGGCGCCGTGCTGGACGGCAACCCGGACACCGCCTACCGGGCGGCCACCGCGCCGACCGCCGCCGACGAGCCGCTCACCGTCGAGCTCGGCGCGGCCCGGCCGCTGGACCGGCTGACCGTCCTCACCGACCCGACCGTGCGGGCCTCGGCCACCGTCTCGGTGCGGCGCGCCGACGGCAGCTGGGCGGAGATCGGCACCGTGCAGCCCGGCTACAACGAGCTGCCGGCCGGCGGCCAGAGCGCGGACGCCTTCCGGCTGGCCTGGAAGCCCGGCGGGGAGCCGCCGGTCGTCAACCAGGTGATCCCCTGGTACGCGGACGCCCCGGCCGCCCGGCTGAGCCTGGCCGACGCCGCGCTGGACGTGGTGACCGGCGCGGCCGCGCCGGTGCAGGCCCGCGCGATGGTCGAGGCGGGCCGGCCGGAGGGCGCGGTGGGCGAGCTGCGCACCGAGGTGCCGGCCGTGGCCAAGGGCCTGACCGTGGCGCCGGCCTCCGGGGTGAGCGTGCCGCGCGGCGGCCGGGTGGGCGTGCCGCTGCTGGTCAGCGCCGCGCCGGGGACGCCGTCCGGCACCTACCAGGTGCCGGTGCAGTTCGTGACCGGCTCGACCACCGTGCGGCAGGTGCTGCAGGTGCACGTGGTGCCGCCGACCGGCGGCCCGGACCTCGCCGGTACCGCGAAGGCCGCCTCCTCGGCCGACGAGACCTCGGCCTTCCCCGCCTCGGCGGTGGCCGACGGCGACCCGAAGAGCCGCTGGTCCTCCCCCGCCAAGGACGACGCCTGGGTCCAGCTGGAGCTGCCGAAGGCCGCCCACCTGGGCGCGGCGGTGCTGCACTGGCAGGCCGCGTACGCCTCCTCGTACAAGATCCAGGCCTCGGCGGACGGCGTCTCCTGGACGACGGTGGCGACGGTCGACGACGGCAAGGGCGGCAACGAGACGGTGCGGTTCGACGCGCCGGACGCGAAGTTCCTGCGGGTCCAGGGCGTCGCCCGGGCGACCAAGTACGGCTATTCGCTCTGGGGCGTGGAGCTGTACGCCGTCACCGACCCGGCGACGGCGGGGCAGCCGGCCACGGCACCGGGCACCCCGGCGGCACCGGCCACGCCCGCGGTGCCGGCCGCCCCGCCCGCGACCACCGCACCGGGGACGCCGTCCGGATCGCCCTCGCAGAAGCCGTAGCCGCGCAGAAGCCGTAGCCCACGCGGAAGCCGTGGCCGCGCGGAAGCCGTAGCGGAGCCCGCCGCGCGGGGCCGTGCCGGCCGGGCGGGCCCGGAGGTCGCGCCCGCCGTGACGAGCCCTCGAACGGCGGGCCGCCGCGCTCCCCGATACGGGGTGCGCGGCGGCCCATGAGGCGTACCGGAGATATGACGGGCAAGCCCTTGGTGGAGCGGGGTCAGGCGGAGAGCGGTTCGGCCTGCTCACCGCGGCGGACGGGGGCGGAGTGGGCGCCGTGCGCCCGGGTGAGCGGCAGCGCGTGCGCGGCCTCGGTATGGTCGTGGTGCTCGTACTCGGCCCACTGCGGGGCGTGCAGCTGGTCGCCGCCGCCGTACGGCTCCAGGTAGGGCCGCCAGCGCGGATCCTTGATCCCGGTGCCGATGATGCGCCAGGCCAGGCCGCTGGGCGGGGCGGGCGGGCGCTTCATCCGCCAGCCGAGTTCGGTGAGGTGGCGGTCGGCCTTGGTGTGGTTGCAGCGGCGGCAGGCTGCCACCACGTTGTCCCACCGGTGCTGGCCGCCCCGGCTGCGCGGGATGACGTGGTCGACGCTGGTGGCGGCGGCCCCGCAGTAGACGCAGCGGCCGTGGTCACGGGCGAACAGCGCCCGGCGGGTGAGCGGGACCGGCCCGCAGAACGGGACCCGGACGAAGCGGGTCAGACGGACGACGGACGGCGCCGGAAGGGCGCTGGTGGCGCTGTGCAGAGTGACTCCCGAATCCTCCAGGCTGACCGCCTTGTGGTTGAGGACCAGGATGAGTGCGCGGCGCATCGATACGACGCCGAGCGGCTCGTAGGACGCGTTGAGGACCAGGACATGCGGCACGGATGCCTCCTTGGACGCCTGCGGCGCGTGGCTCGCGCCGGGACGAGCGGTTCGATCGCGCAACGGGTGCGTGATCTCCCCCAGTGTCGCCTTACGCCTTTGTACGGCGCCACCACTCCTGTGTAACGGAGCGGATGTGAACTCCGGGTGTGGGTTCTGTCATACCCGATATGCCCGGGCGAAGGACGGGTTGCACCCGGGTGCCCTCCCGGAGGACCCTTCGCCCGCTCGGAGCAGCGGGCCACCCGGGTGCCGCCCGGACGGCGCGCGGGCCGTCCCGGCACCGCTCAGGGGCCGCGCGGCGGTCGCCCGGGGGCCCGACCGGGGGCGTGCCGGGGCGTTGACGGGGCGTCCGGACCGTGGTCACGCGCCCCGGAGCGGCTCCCGCCGGGCGGGTCGGCGGCCGCCCGGCGTGTCCGGGGCGCGGCCGGACGGCGGATAGGCTAAGGCGGACGGTCCGCAGGCCCCGGGTGTGCTTCCGCGTCGGCGGGCTGTGCCACGCCCCCTGCAGGAAGGTCCCCGCACGTGTTCAGGTCCGGTGCCGCCGGTCTCCTCGCCGACGCGTCCACGACGCTCTCGTCCACGCCGCCGAGCCCGTCCCCGAGCCCCACGGCCCCGCAGCTGCCGCAGTTCGACCTCAGAATCCCGACCAGCGCGCAGGAGGTCAGCGACACCACCAAGCAGGCGGCCGGCTGGTTCGACTCGCACTGGCAGGACTGGCTGGCCGGCGGGGTGCGGATCGTCTTCATCGTCGTGCTGGCGCTGGTGCTGCGGGCCGTGGTGCGCAAGCTGATCACCCAGTTGATAGCGCGGATGATCAAGCCGAACGAGGCCGACGAGGAGCCCGGCCGGCTCGGCGGGCTGCTGGCCAACACCGGGGTGGTCAATCCCGAGCGCCGGCAGCAGCGCTCCGAGGCGATCGGCTCGGTGCTGCGCAGCGTCGCGTCGTTCAGCATCCTGGGCACGGCCGCGCTGATGGTCCTCTCGGCGCTCGGGGTGAACCTGGCGCCGCTGCTGGCGAGTGCCGGTGTGGCCGGTGTGGCGATCGGTTTCGGCGCCCGCAACCTGGTCACGGACTTCCTCTCCGGGGTCTTCATGATCATGGAGGACCAGTACGGCGTCGGCGACGAGATCGACACCGGGGTGGCCACCGGCACGGTGCTGGAGGTCGGCCTGCGGGTCACCAAGCTGCGCGGCGCGGGCGGCGAGATCTGGTACATCCGCAACGGCGAGGTGAAGCGGATCGCCAACATGAGCCAGGGCTGGTCGACCGCCTCGGTGGACGTCCAGGTCGGCTACAAGGAGGACCTGGCCCGGGTCGAGGCGCTGATCCAGGAGACCGCGGAGACGCTGGCCAAGGAGGCGCCGTTCGACGAGCTGGTCTGGGCGCCGGTCTCGATCCTGGGCGTGGAGTCCGTAGCGGTGGACTCGGTGGTGCTGCGGGTCGAGGCGCGCACCGCCCCGGGCAAGGCGCTGTCGGTCGCCCGGGCGCTGCGGCACCGGCTGAAGACCGCGTTCGACCAGGCCGGGATCAAGGTCAAGGAGGAGCCGCCGGCCGCCGCCGGCGTCGCCGCGGCCACCGGGGCGGCGGCCTCCGGGGTGGTGCTGACGGCCGCCTCGGTGACACCGTCCGCCGACACCGCCCCGCCGTCCGCGCTGGCCGACCCGGCCTCGCCGCGCTACCTCGCGACGGCGCCGATACCGGCTCCGGTCAAGCCCGCCGACGACGCCTCCAAGGCGCCCTGACGGCCCGGGCGCCCGGACGCCGACGGCCCCGCCGCCCGGCCCGGGCGCCCCGCGCACCCGGGCGCCGACGACGCCGGAGCGCGGCGCGAACCGGAGCAAAGCCCCGCCTCCCGGACATCGGGGGGCGGGGCTTCGCGCTGCCCGGTAACGCTTCGGCATCCACCGCCGGAAGGACCATTGACACCCTCCTGACGAGGACCGTACGGTCCTGTCCAAGCGACTGGAAAGTTTCCTAACAGTTCGCTTCGAGCCCACCCGGTGATCACCGTGACGTGTCAGGAGAGGAGGATCCGCGTCGTGAGCAGACCATCCGCCAAGGCCCCCCTCGCCGGCACCCCCAGCCTGCTGCGCGCCATCAACGACCGCGCGGCCCTCGAACTGCTACTGGAGAACGGCCCGCTCTCGCGGACCCAGATCGGCACCCTGACCGGCCTCTCCAAGCCCACCGCCTCCCAGCTGCTGGCCCGCCTGGAGGCGGCCGGGCTCGTCCTGCCGGTGGGCACCACCGCCGGCGGCCCGGGCCCCAACGCGCAGCTGTACCAGGTGAACCCGGCCGCCGGTCACGTCGCCGGCCTGGACGTCACCAACAGCCACGCCCGGATCGCGGTCGCCGACATCACCGGCGTCACGCTGGCCGAGCACGTCGTACCGACCAAGGGCTGGACCGCCGCCGAGACGGTCACCCGGGTCGCCGCGGCCGTCGCCGGGACGGTCCGGGCCGCCGGGCTCGCCGAGGGCGCCCTGCGCACGGTGGCGATCGGCGTCGGCGGCGCGCCCGACCCCGTCACTGGCAAGCTCCGCTACGCCTCCCACCTGCCCGGCTGGCACTCGCCGCGACTGGTGCAGGACCTCTCCGAGGCGATCGGCGCACCGGTGTCGATCGAGAACGACGTGAACCTCGCCGCCGTCGCCGAGCAGGCCTCCGGCGCGGCGCGCGGGTTCGAGGACTTCGTCCTGCTCTGGGCCGGCGAGGGCATCGGTGCGGCGATCGTGATCGCCGGCCGGCTGCACCGCGGCTTCACCGGGGGCGCCGGGGAGGTCGGCTACATGCCCGTCCCCGGCTCGCCGGTGGTGCGGGACGTCCGCCGCCGCAACTCCGGCGGGTTCCAGGAGCTGGCCGGCGCACCCGCCGTCCGGGCCCTGGCCCGGGAGTACGGGCTCGGCGCGCCCAGCGCGGAGGAGTCGCTCGCCAAGGCCCTGGCGACCCCGGGGGCCGGCGACGAGTTCCTCGCCGCGCTGGCCGGCCGGCTCGCCGTCGGACTGGCCGCGATCGTCGCCGTCGTGGACCCCGAGCTCGTGGTGGTCTCCGGCGGCGTGCCGAACGCGGGCGGCGAGCGGCTGCGCGCCCTCGTCGAGGAGGAGCTGGCCCGGATCTCGATCGCCCGGCCGGAGGTCCGCAGCAGCGCCCTGCCCGGCTCACCCGTCCTGCTCGGCGCACTGCAACGCGCCCTGGCAGCCGCTCGCGAGGCGGTCTTCTCCACGCACTGAAGGCCGCCCCACCGCGGCCACCGCCGCACCGCCCACCGCCGGTTCCCACCGCACCGAAGCCCTGCACCAAAGCCCCTGCACACCTCTCCCCAACCCCCTTACGCGGGACCAGAGGCAATGACGCCTGCCCGCGCGCCCCCAGGAGGATCTCGAAGTGCACTCCACCACCTCTCGCAGAAGCCGCCGGACGATCGCCGCCGTGACCGGCAGCGCCGTACTGGCCCTGCTCGCCACCGCCTGCACCGGGTCCAGCGACGGCGGCGGCAGCGACGACTCCGCCTCCGGCAAGGACGTCACCATCAGCTTCTGGCACGGCTGGAGCCAGGACTCCGAGGTGAAGGCGATCAACGACAACATCGCCGCCTTCGAGAAGGCCCACCCGAACATCCACGTCAAGACGACCGGCAACATCGCCGACGACAAGGTCAACCAGGCGCTGCGGGCCGGCGGCGACGCGGCCCCGGACGTGGTCTCCTCCTTCACCACCAACAACGTCGGCATGTTCTGCTCGACCAAGGCCTTCGCCGACCTCAAGCCCTTCCTCGCCAAGGACAACATCGACGCGGCCAAGACCTTCCCGGCCGCGATGCTCAACTACACGCAGTACCAGGGCAACCAGTGTTCGCTGCCGCTGCTCGGCGACGCCTTCGGCCTGTACTACAACAAGGCCGCCTTCGCCGCCGCCGGCATCACCGCCGCGCCGAAGACCTTCAGCGAGTTCGCCGCCGCCGCGGCCGCGCTGACCGTCCCCGAGGGCGACGGCTACAAGCAGCTCGGCTTCATGCCGCTCTACCACGGCTACGAGTCGACCACCGAGCACTTCCTCGGCCAGTGGGGCCCCAGCTACTTCGACGGCTCCGGCAAGTCGAACCTCGCCACCGACCCCAAGATCGCCTCGATGCTGACCTGGCAGAAGGGCCTGGTCGACAAGCTCGGCGGCTACGACAAGCTCGACAAGTTCCGCGCCACCTTCGGCGAGGAGTTCAGCGCCAAGAACCCCTTCCACACCGGCCAGGTCGCGATGGCCATCGACGGTGAGTGGCGGACCGCCTCGCTCGCCGAGAACAAGCCCGACTTCGAGTGGGCCACCGCGCCGTTCCCGGTGCCGGACGACCAGCTCGACACCTACGGCCGCGGCTACCAGACCGGCACCATCGTCGGCATCGCCAGCACCAGCAAGAAGCAGGCCGCCGCCTGGGAGCTGGTCAAGTTCCTGACCACCGACACCGACGCGGTGGTCAGCTTCGCCAACGCGATCCACAACGTGCCGAGCACCTTCGACGCGCTCAACTCGCCGAAGCTGATCAGCGACGCGAACTTCAAGACCTTCCTGGACATCGCCAAGAACCAGCACTCCGGCACCACGCCGGCGAGCGTCAACGGCGGCGCGTACATCGTGTCGCTGCAGAACCTCGGCTACGCCTACGAGTCCGGTCAGCAGAAGGACCTCCCGGCCGGCCTGACGGCCACCGCCAAGGAGATCGACGCCGCCATCGCCCAGGCCAAGTAGCCAGCGGCCCACGGAGCTCCCATGTCACTCGCGTTCGGCAGCCGCAAGGGCCCCGGACCGACCGACCCGGCGGCGCCCTCCACGCAGCACCTGCTGCGCCGGAAGCGCCGCCGGGAGGCGGCCCGCACCCTCGCCTTCCTCTCCCCCTGGCTGATCGGCTTCGGCGTCTTCTTCCTGTACCCGCTGATCTCGACGGTCTACTTCTCCTTCACCAAGTACAACGGCTTCGGCTCGCCGGCCTTCACCGGCCTGCAGAACTGGGACTACGTCTTCAACGACCTCCCGGCGTTCTGGCAGGGCCTGCGCAACACCGTCTGGCTGGTCTTCATCATGGTCGGCCTGCGGGTGGCCTTCGGCCTCGGCATCGGCCTGCTGATCACCAAGGTCAAGACCGGCGCCGGCTTCTTCCGCACCGCGTTCTACCTGCCGTACCTGGCACCGCCGGTGGCCGCCACCGTCGCCTTCGCCTTCCTGCTCAACCCCGGCACCGGCCCGGTCAACCACTTCCTCGGCGAGATCGGACTGCCGCAGCCCGGCTGGTTCTCCGACCCGTCCTGGTCCAAGCCCTCGCTCACCATGCTCGCCATGTGGGGGATCGGCGACCTGATGGTCATCTTCATGGCGTCCCTGCTGGACGTCCCGAAGGAGCAGTACGAGGCCGCCGAACTGGACGGCGCCGGCCCGGTCCAGCGGTTCCGGTTCGTCACCCTGCCGAACATCTCGCCGATCATCATGTTCGCGGTGGTCACCGGCGTCATCCAGACCATGCAGTACTACACGCAGGCGATCGTCGCCGGGAAGGTGGCCGGCGGCAACGCGGGCAACTCCGGGCAGCAGTTCGAACCCGGCTACCCGCAGGGCTCCACCTGGACCCTGCCGCAGATGGTCTACAACCTCGGCTTCCAGCGCTTCAACTACGGCGCGGCGTGCGTCGTCGCCCTGGTGCTGTTCGCCATCTCGATGGCGGTCACCTCGATCCTGCTCCGCCGCAAGTCCGGCTTCATGTCGAACGACGACTAGGGCCCAGTGAGGACACGATCATGACTCTCAGCTCCACCCTCACGGCGCAGGCCCCCGCGAAGGGGCCCGCCCGGCGCGGCGCCCCCACCGCCGCCGCCCGCGCCGCCCGCCGCCGCGCGCTGCTCAACTGGGTGGCCGTGCACTCGCTCGCCATCGCCGCCACGCTGTTCTTCCTGCTGCCGTTCGTCTTCGCCTTCCTCACCTCCGTCATGACGGACAACCAGGCGCTCACCACGGACTACTGGCCGACCTCCTGGGAGTGGGGCAACTACGCCAAGGTCTGGAACACGCCCGGCTTCCTCACCTGGTGGCGCAACACCCTGCTGTACGCCGGCCTCGGCACCGCGCTGACCATCGTCTCCAGCCTGCCGGTGGCCTACGCGCTCGCCAAGTTCCGCTTCCGGGGCCGCAATCTGGCGCTGATGGCCGTCATCTCGATGATGATGCTGCCGCCGCAGGTCACCATCATCCCGATGTACCTGTTCTGGGCGAAGGAGCTCGGGCTGAGCGGCTCGCTCTGGCCGCTGATCATCCCGATGGCCTTCGGGGACGCCTTCTCCATCTTCCTGCTGCGGCAGTTCCTGATGACCATCCCCAAGGAGTACATCGAGGCGGCCCGGATCGACGGCTGCGGCGACCTGCGCACCCTGCTCAAGGTCGTGCTGCCGATGGCCAAGCCGGCCATCGCCGCCGTCGCCCTGTTCCAGTTCTTCTACTGCTGGAACGACTACTTCGGCCCGCAGATCTACGCCAGCAACAAGCCCGGCGCCTGGACCCTCTCCTACGGCCTGGAGTCGTTCAAGGGCGCCCACCACACCAACTGGAACCTCACCATGGCCGCCACCCTGCTGGTGATGGCGCCGGTGATCGTCCTCTTCTTCTTCGCACAGAAGGCCTTCATCGAAGGCGTGACACTGACAGGGGTCAAGGGCTGATGTCCGCACTGAAGTTGGCCATCGTGGGTGGCGGTTCGACGTACACCCCCGAACTCATCGACGGTTTCGCCCGGCTGCGCGACACCCTGCCGATCGCCGAACTCGTCCTGATCGACCCGGCTGCCGACCGGCTGGAGCTGATCGGCGGGCTGGCCCGGCGGATCTTCGCCAAGCAGGGGCACGGCGCCGTGGTCACCACGACGACCGACGTCGAGGCGGGCGTCGCCGACGCCGACGCGGTGCTGCTGCAGCTGCGGGTCGGCGGACAGGCGGCCCGCAACCAGGACGAGACCTGGCCGCTGGAGTGCGGCTGCGTCGGCCAGGAGACCACCGGCGCGGGCGGCCTGGCCAAGGCCCTGCGCACGGTGCCGGTGGTGCTGGACATCGCCGAGAAGGTCCGCCGGACCAACCCCGACGCGTGGATCATCGACTTCACCAACCCGGTCGGCATCGTCACCCGGGCGCTGCAGCGCGCCGGACACAAGGCCGTCGGCCTGTGCAACGTCGCGATCGGCTTCCAGCGGCGGTTCGCCGGGCACCTCGGCGTCGACCCCGAGCTGATCCGCCTGGACCACGTCGGCCTCAACCACCTCACCTGGGAGCGCGGCGTCACCCTGCTCGACGCCCCGGGCGCGACCACCGGGCGCGAGGTGCTGCCGGAGCTGCTCACCGGCTTCGGCAAGGAGATCGCGGACGACATCCGGCTGCCGCGGCGCGTCGTCGAGCGCCTCGGCGTGGTGCCCTCCTACTACCTGCGGTACTTCTACCAGCACGACCTGGTCGTGGAGGAGCTGAAGGTCAAGGGCTCCCGGGCCGCCGAGGTCGCCGAGATCGAGCGGAAGCTGCTGGAGATGTACGCCGACCCGGCCCTGGACACCAAGCCGGAGCTGCTCGGGCAGCGCGGCGGCGCGTTCTACTCCGAGGCCGCCGTCCAGCTGATCGCCGCCCTGCTGGGCACCGGCGGCGGGACGTCCGTGCAGGTGGTGAACGCCCGCAACGACGGCGTGCTGCCGTTCCTGCCCGACGACGCCGTGATCGAGGTGCCCGCCGAGGTGGACGCCGCCGGCGTGCGCCCGCTGCCGCAGCGCCCCGTCGAGCCGCTGTACGCCGGCCTCATCGCCGCGGTGACCTCGTACGAGCGGCTCGCCCTCGACGCCGCCCTGCACGGCGGCCGCGACCGGGTCTTCGACGCCCTGCTCGCCCACCCGCTGGTCGGCCAGATCGAACTCGCCGACCAGCTGACGGACCGGCTGCTCGCCCACAACCGCGAGCACCTCGCCTGGGCCTGACGTGCCCGTTCCGTCCGGCCCGCGCCCCCGGCCGCCGTCGCCGCCGACCGCGGCGACGGCCCGCCGGGCCGCGAGGAGACCGACCACCCCCGGCCGGGGACAACGGCCGGGCCACGTACGAGCCGCGGGGACCTCATGACCCACCAGCCCGAACCACTACTGCCCGGCGTTCTCGCCATCGACGCGGGCAACTCCAAGACCGACGTCGCCCTGATCGGCGCCGACGGCACCGTGCTCGGCGCCGCCCGGGGCGGCGGCTTCGCACCGCAGAAGATCGGTGGCGCGGCGGCCGTCGCCGGCCTCGCGCCGCTGGTCGAGGAGGCGGCCACCGCTGCCGGGCTGACCTTCCGCAGCGGTGTGCTGACCACCCACGTCAGCGCCTGCCTCGCCAACGCCGACCTCCCGGTGGAGGAGGCCGCCCTGCGCACCGCCCTGGAGTCGCACCCCTGGGGCCTCAGCAACACCGTCGTCAACGACACCTTCGGCCTGCTGCGGGCCGGCACCGACGGCCCGCGCGGCGTGGCCGTCGTCTGCGGGGCCGGCATCAACTGCGTCGGCCTGCTGCCCGACGGCCGCACCGCCCGGTTCCCCGCCCTCGGCGAGCTGACCGGCGACTGGGGCGGCGGCAGCGGCCTCGCCGTCAGCAGCATGTGGCACGCCGTCCGCGCCGAGGACGGCCGCGGCGGCCCGACCGGGCTCGCCCGCGCCATCGCCGAGCACTTCGGCCTGCCGGACACCGGCGCCGTCGCCGAGGCGATCCACCTCGGGCACCTGCCCTTCGGGCGGCTGCACGAGATCGTCCGGGTGCTGTTCGCGGTGGCGGAGACCGGCGACCCGGTCGCCCTGGAGCTGATCGACCGGCAGGCCGACGAGATCACCCGGCTCGCCGTCGTCGCGCTGCGCCGCCTGGACCTGCTGGACGAGCCGACCCCGCTGGTGCTCGGCGGCGGGGTGCTCTCCTCCCGGCAGCCGCTGCTGCTCGACAACCTGACGGCGCGCCTGGCCGTGGCGGCGCCGCTGGCCGAGCCGCGGGTCGTCGTGGCGCCGCCGGTGCTGGGCGCCGCGCTGCTCGGCCTCGACCACCTCGCGGCCGGGCCGGCGGCCCAGGCCCGGGTGCGCGAGGCGTACGACCCGGCCCACCCGGTCGCCGCCTGACCCACCGCAGGCCGGCCCCCGAGACTCCGCCCCCGACAGGTCCGCACACCCGTCGGGGGCGGTCCCCGTGCGGCGGGCGCCGGGGGCGGCGGCGCGGGTGCCGGGCCTTCCCCCGGCGACCGCGGCCGCGCCGCCGTGCCGTCGCCGCCGCGGCCTTTCCGCCACCGTGACCGCGGCCGCGGGGGGGGGGGGTGGCGGGCGGCAGGCGAGGCCCGCACACCCTGCAGCCACAGAAACCACAACCGAGAGGGGGTGTGGTGCGACCGG
>NZ_JBHWUI010000173.1:0-16924 GCF_042737525.1 Kitasatospora sp. NPDC059973
TCACCCCGCGCCGCGCCGCCCGCCGGGCGCCCCCACCCCCCCCCCGCCCGGTGCCCCGGGGGGCCCCCCCCCGGGGGGCCCCTCCGCGCCCGCCCCCGGCATCACCCGCCCCAGCGCCCGAGCTTCTCCGGGTTGCGCACCGCCCAGATCTGCGCGATCCGCTCGCCGGCGAGGCCGAACGCGGCCACCGTCACGGTGACGCCGCCCCGCCGGGCCGCCAGTCCGGGGCGGCCGTTGACCGAGCGCTCCAGCAGCTCCATGCCCGGCGCCAGGTCGCCGATCCCGACGATGTAGCGGGCGATCCGCTCGGCGCCCGTGACCGGGCGCAGCGCGGCGCCGGCCAGCCCGCCGCCGTCGGCGGTCATCGTGGCGTCGGGGTCGAGCAGGCCGACCAGGGCGGCGATGTCCTTGGCCTCCCAGGCCTGCTTGAACTCCCTGATGATGCGGGCTTCTCCTTCGTCCCGCACGCGCGGTGCCACCGGCGGCCGGGCCGCGCGGATCCGGCGGCGGCCCGAGGAGGCCAGCTGCCGACAGGCCGCGGGCGTCCGCCCGACGATCGCGGCCACGTCGGCGAAGGGGTACTGGAAGACGTCGTGCAGGACGAAGGCGACCCGTTCGGCCGGGGTCATCGATTCGAGCACGACGAGGAACGCCATGTCGACGGACTCGTCCAGGGTGACCAGGTCGGCGGGGTCGCCGCCGGCGCCCGGCCGGCCGTGCAGCCACTGCGCGCCGTCCGGCAGCGGCTCCGGGATCCACTCGCCCACGTAACGCTCGCGCCGTGCCCGCGCCGAGCCGAGCACGTCGAGACAGATCCGACTGGCCACCGTCGTCAGCCACGCCCCGGGGGACTCGACGGCCTCCCGCTGCTGCCGGGACATCGCGTACCAGCGGGCGCAGGCCTCCTGGACGGCGTCCTCGGCCTCGGCCAGCGAGCCGAGCAGCCGGTAGGCGATGTCGATCAGCTGCCGGCGCTCGCCCACGAGCACGCTCAGGCTCGGGTCGGGCCGGTCCGGTCCGGGCTCGGGTCGACTGGTCATGGTCGTGACGACTCCCTCGTTCGGGCCTGACCGCACCATGATCCACAGGTCGTGCCGGTGAGCCCGGGCCGGGGTGGCGCCTGACGTTTCCGGCGGCTGTGTCGTCGGACCGATGAGCGGCCGGTTCGCCGGCCCTCGGACACGGTCGAGAAGAAGCAGAGTCGAGCGACAGAAGGAAGGGGCCCTCATGCCCACCCGGACGACGGCACCGCAGCACAGTCCCAGGCTCTCCACGTTCCTGCGGGTCGCGATCGCCCTGCAGACCGCGGCCATCTTCTTCCAGGCGGTCACCGCCGGGCTGTTGCTGTCCACGTCCTACGGAGAACCGCTGCACAGCGGCGGGGCCCGCGGGATGTACGCCACGACGATGCTGTACGTCCTCGCCTCGGTCCTGAGGTGGCGGCCGGGCGGCGGTTCGCCCCGGCCCGTCCTCCACTCGACCGGATTCCTCGTCCTCGCGTCGGCGCAGGTGGTCCTGGGCGTCCAGCACGTGGCGAGCCTGCACGTCCCGCTGGGCGTCCTGATGTTCGGGCTGAGCCTGCTTCAGCTGGGCCGGGCGACGGCGGGCCACCTGCGGCCGGCGGGGCCGGTTTCGGGTCCGGCTTCGGCGTCGAGCGCCACTGCGGCGGTTCCGCCGGCTCCGACGGACGCTCCGCGGAAGCCGCGGAGCACGAGCCAGCCGGCGAGGGAGAGCTCCCAGGCGAAGACCGGGACGGCCGCGGCCGTGCCGGGCCCGGAGAGCTGAGCGTAGCGGCCGAACAGCACGGCCACCGCGGAGGCGCAGATCAGCGGCCCGCCCACCAGGCCCAGCACGGTGATCACCCGCGGCACGGCCCCGGTCCGGTGCAGGAGCACGGCCAGCATCAGGGTGTTGACGCCGAGGATCAGATTGGGCCCGAGCAGGAAGGTCCAGTCGTGGACGGCGATGAGCGCCTTGGCCGCCACGGCGAAGGAGGAGGCACCGGCATCGGAGGCCGCCGGTGCCTCCCGGCGCAGCGTCACCACCGCGAGCACGCTGACCAGCCCGAGGACGATGACGACCGCCTCCAGCAGCCGGACGCACGCATAGCCGAGCGCGAGCCCCTCGTGCCGGCGCCGGAGGACCGGAAAGAGCGTCACCCCGGTGCCCACCACCGCCAGGGCCAGGACCACCTCGCACAGCGCCCCGAGCAGGACCCGGTTGTCGGCACCCGCGCCCAGCACGTAGTACGTGCCGTCCAGCAGCGGTCGGTACAGCGTCAGCCCGGCCACGGCGGCGACCTCGGTCACCAGGAACAGCACGCCCGCCGCGATGCCCTCGCGTCTATCTGTGTCCATTGCGGAACTCCCCACCCAGTAGCAGAGGTGTACGGCGTACACCTGTCGATGACGATAGGCGTACGCCGTACACTCGTCAAGATGAAGCAGTCAGCGGACGGAACGCGGCGGGCGCCGCTCAGCCGGGAACGGGTCCTGCGAGCGGCGGTGGTGTTCGCCGACGGCGCCGGGACGGACGCGATCAGCATGCGCAAGCTCGCCCAGGAGCTGGGCGTGGTGCCGATGGCGCTCTACAAGCACGTGGCCAACAAGGACGAACTCCTCGACGGCATGGTGGACCTCGTCGTCGGCGAGATCGGCCCGCCCGGCGAGGGCGGCTGGCAGCCCACGATGCGCGCACGCGTCCTCGCCGCACGCCGGGTCCTGCTGCGGCACCCCTGGGCCGCGGGCGTGATCCAGTCCCGCACCAGCCCCACCCCGGCGGTCCTCGGCTACCTCGACTCGATGGCCGGCCTGTTCCGGACCGGCGGTTTCTCCGTCGGCCTCACGCACCACGCGTTGCACGCCATGGGCAGCCGGCTGCTGGGCTTCAGCCAGGAACTGTTCGACGACACCGCCGCCACCCCCGACCCGGCGGTGCTGCGGCAGCTGGCACTCGCCTACCCCCACATCGCGGAAATCGCCGGCGCCGCCGGACACGACGAGGCGTCGACGGTCGGCGGCTGCGACGACCAGGCCGAGTTCGAGTTCGCGCTGGACCTGCTGCTGGACGGGCTCGAACGGCTACGGGCGGCAGAGCAGTTGACTCAGGAGCGGTGACGGCTCAGGAGCCGTGACGGCTCAGGGGCAGCGGTAGGGGAACGAGACGGAGACGCTCCGGGGGCCCGGGGACAGCAGCTCCAGGGTGGCGGTGGACGGGAGCGAGCCCTGGCCCTCGAAGCTCCAGCGCAGCACCAGCTCGGTGCGGTGCGTGCCGGAGCCGACCTCCTGCGCCAGCTCGCCCGAGGTGGTGCCGTCGCTGCGCAGCCAGCGGTAGCGGAGGGTGCCCGCGCCGCCGTTGGTCTCCACCGCGGCCGTGATCACCGCGGTGCCGCCGCAGCCGGGGCCCGCGGGGTCGGTGCTCGCACCGACCCCGGTGACCGCCAGGGCCGGCATGGTGAAGCGCCAGAACAGGAAGGCCAGGAGGGCCAGCAGCAGCACCACCGGGAGCAGCACGCGCCACACCCCGCGCCGGCGGGGCGGCCGCTCCGCCTCCGGGAGGGCGGCACCGTGCCAGACGGCGGCGGCCTGCGGCGGGACACCGGGGCCGAACCGCCGCAACTCCCCCGGTGCGAGCGGCTGTTCCGCCGGCTCGCCGGACGCCGGGACACCGTGCGACGGGGTGCCGGTCTCGCCGGGCTCCGGTGCGCCGACCAGCGTGACGGTCTCCCCCGGTGTGGACGCGCCGACCAGCGTGGCGGTCTCCCCCGGCGCCGGCGCGCCACCCCAGACCCGGGGGTCCAGGAAGGTCGCGCTCGCGGCCCCGGTCTCGTCGAGCCGGACGGTGGCCTCGGGGTCGGGCCCGGCCGCGACCGTCCGGTCCGCCCCGGTCTCGTCGAGCCGGACGGTGGCCTCGGGGTCGGGCCCGGCCGCGACCGTCCGGTCCGCCCCGGGCTCGTCGAGCCGGACGGTGGCCTCGGGGTCGGGCCCGAGGCGGACCGTCCGGTCGGCGCTCCGCGCGCCCGCGGCGAGCGGAACGGTCCGGTCCGCGGCCGCGCCCGGTGCCGGGGCGGAGTCCGGGGTGGAGTCGGGGCGGGGCGTGGACATGGCTGCTCCAGGGAACGCGGCGGGAAGGGTGGTGCGGGGCCGGCGGCAGGGGTTCGGCCGCAGGGGCTCGGCGGTAGCGGTCAGCGGTGGCGGATCAGCGCGGCGGGTCGCACAGGTAGGCGGCCACCTCGGCCGAGGTCTTGCCCGGCTTCGCCGCCGCCGGGGTGGTGGAGACCCGGACGCCCCAGGTCGGGAAGGTGTCCGCCGAACCGAAGTCGTGCGGCCGGGTGACGGTGGCGCGGCCGTCGCGGAGCACTACGGTGTCCGTCGCGACGGTGATCGACCGGCCGCCCGAGCTGTGGTACCAGCTCAGCGTCAGGGTGCCGGTTCCCGCGCCCTGGGCGACCACCGTGACCGTGGCGGTCAGGCTCCACCGGCCGCCGCAGGTCAGCGAGTCCAGGTTCACCGTGGTCACCGCGAGGGTCGCCGGGGCGACGGTGGCCGTCGGGCTCGGGGTGGGCGGCGCCGTCGGCGGGGCGGTGGTGGCGGGCGGGGCCGACGGCGGCGCGGCCGTGGGAGTCGCGCCGCCGGGCGGTATCGACGGCGTACCGAGGGTGGGCGCGCCCGTCGCGGGCGGGGTCGCCTTGCCGGTCGGCGGCTTGCCGGTCGGCGTGGCCGCGGGCGAGGTGCTCGGAACGCCCGAGGTCGCCGACGGCGAGGGCGACGCGGCCGGTGTGGCCGCCGGATCGGACGGGTCGGCGTCCGGGGTGCCGGTGGCACCGCCCGCGTCGGGCGACGGACCGGCCGCCGGGCCGGGCGCGCCGAGCGTGGTGGTGGCCTCCGGGGAGG
Source organism: Kitasatospora sp. NPDC059973 (assembly GCF_042737525.1). Taxonomy (NCBI): domain Bacteria; kingdom Bacillati; phylum Actinomycetota; class Actinomycetes; order Kitasatosporales; family Streptomycetaceae; genus Kitasatospora; species Kitasatospora sp. NPDC059973. Next base: position 4,893 of record NZ_JBHWUI010000173.1, read on the forward strand.
CGCCGCCGACCACCGTACGGGCACCGCCGTCGGCCGCCCCGGCGATCGCCATACCGGCCAGCGTGGCCAGGGTCAGCGCCCCGGCCGCGACCCCGACGAGCGCCTTGCCGCGGCTGCCGAGCCGGGCCCCGCGCCGGACCGGGGAGAGCCGGGCCGGGGTCTGCCGCACCAGGGTGGCCGAGCCGCCGGCGGCGGGCAGGGCGGTGTGCGCCAGCGAGGTGGCGCCCGCCGCGCCGCCGGTGCCGGGCAGCAGCAGCCCGAGCAGCGCCACCAGCGCCGTGAGGTCCAGCCGTCCCTTCTCCTCCCACTGCGGCCCGTACCCGGCCGCAGCGACGGCCTCCAGCTCCTCGACCAGCTCGGCCGCGCTCCCCGGGCGGGCCCGCGGGTCCTTGGCCAGGCCCGCCAGGATCAGCGGCCGGACCGGGTCGGGCGCCAGCTCGGCCGGGATCGGGGCCTCGGTGTGCTGGACGGCGAGCTCGGCGAACGTCACCCCGTCGTACGGACGGCTGCCGGTGAGGCACTCGAAGAAGGTCACGGTGGCGGCGTAGACGTCACCGGCCGGGGAGGCGGGCCGCCCCGCCCACTGCTCGGGCGGCATGTAGGCGGGGGTGCCGGAGACGTCGCGGTCGTCGCCGCTCGGCACGGCGATGCCGAAGTCGACCAGCTTGGAGGTGCCGGCGACGTCGACCAGGACGTTGCCCGGCTTGTAGTCGCGGTGCACCACACCGGCCTCGTGGGCGGCCGCCAGGCCCAGCAGCGAACCCTTCAGCACGACCAGGGCCGCCTGCGGGGTGGTGGCGCCCTCCGCGCGGAGCAGGTCGCGCAGCGCGATCCCGTCCACCAGCTCCATCACGATGGCGGCGCCCCGCTCGCCCTCCACGTACTCGTAGAGGCGGGTGACGTGCGGGGAGTCGACGGCCGCGAGGACCAGCGCCTCCTCCCGCAGGGCGGGGGTGCCGAGGGAGTCGTGCAGGTACTTGATCGCGACGGGGGTGCCGGTCACCCGGTGGTAGGCGAGCACGACCCGGCCGCTCGCCCCGGCGCCGAGCTCCCGGTCGTGCAGGTAGTCGGGGAGCTCCCAGGGGCGCGCGTCCTCGATCCCCGGCACCCGGTCCCGCGGACCCTCCGGCACCCGGCCCTGGGAACCCGCCGGAGACCCGCCCCGCGGATCCCCCGGGGTCGGCTCCTGCGGACCCGCCGCCCCACCGGTGGGAGCGTCGCCGCTCCCGGTCGGTCTGCCGCCCTGCTGCTTCCCGCTGTCCATCGTGCGCTCTCTCCCCGTGACTGCCCGGCCGCTCCTGCGGCGTCGCACCCTACGACACCGCGGCTACCGCCTGGGACGCGGCCCGAGAACAGCGGGTTCCGGCGCCCCGGAGCCGCCGGGTCACGATTCGGGTGCTTCGCACACCGTGCCAACCACCGAGCCCGTCCGGCCCGGTCACGGCTCCAGCAGCAGCCGGGTGCCCGGCGGCAGCTCGCCCGCCCGGGCCGCGTCGCGCAGGTGCCTCAGCAGGGTCTCGCGCAGCGCGGCCGCCGCCCGGGTCAGCGGCACCTCGTGCCCGTGCGCGACGGCGATCGTCCGCCCCAGCCCCGGCCCGGCGAACGGGGTGACCGCCAGGCCCGAACGGGCCGCCACCATGCCCGGCACCACGGCCGGCCCGAGCCCGGCCCGGACGAAGCCCAGCACCGCGTCCATCTCCCCGCCCTCCACCGCGAACTCCGGCTCGAAGCCGGCCTCCCGGCAGGCCGCCAGGGTCGCCTCCCGCACGTCGTAGCCCTCCCGGAACATCACCAGCGGCCGGCCGCGCAGCTCGGCCACCCGCACCCGCCGGCGCCGGGCGGCGGTGGCGGCCCGGGCCACCAGCACCAGCTCCTCGTGCAGCAGCTCGGTGACGGCGAGGGCCGGCGCCGCCTCCCCGCTCGGCGGGGTGATGATCAGCGCGACGTCCAGCTCCCCCGCCGCCAGCGTCCGGACCAGGTCGCGCGAGCCGCCCTCGCGGACCACCAGCGCCACTCCCGGGTAGCGGTCCCGGAAGACCCGCAGGACGTCCGGGACCAGGCTGGTGCACAGGCTCGGCGGCGCCCCCAGCCGGACCCGGCCGCGGCGCAGCTGCACCGTCTCCTGGACGGCCAGCCGGGCGCTCTCGGTGTCCGCGAGGATGCGCCGGGCCAGCGGCAGCAGGGCGTCCCCGGCGTCGGTGAGGGCGATGTTGCCCCGGGTGCGATGGAACAGTTCGGCGCCCAACTCCCGCTCCAGGGCGCGGATCTGCTGGGAGAGGGACGGCTGTGCCACATGCGCCGCCTCGGCCGCCCGGGTGAAGTGGCGGGTCTCGGCGACGGCGAGGAAGTAGCGGAGTTGCTGCAGCTGCACCCGGCCAGGATAGGCCGCTCCCCAGCGCGGACCATAGCCTGTGGCTATCACGGTGAGCCGCGGCATGTCTTGGACGTACCGTCGGGCCCGTCCCTACCGTGGTCGCCATGACAACCGCGACTCGGACGGCCCGGCATCCGTCCACCCTGGTGACCCTGTGGCGGTCGACCGTCGGCAAGAAGGCGGTCATGGCCGTCAGCGGACTGGTCATGCTGCTGTACCTGGTCGCGCACATGCTGGGCAACCTGAAGGTCTTCTTCGGCCCGGACGACCTGAACGGCTACGCGCACTGGCTGCGCACCCTCGGCCAACCCGTCCTGCACTACGAGTGGTTCCTGTGGATCGCCCGGTTCGGCCTGCTGGCGGCCGTCGGGCTGCACGGCGTGGCCGCGTACCAGCTGAGCCGGCGCGACCTCAGGGCGCGCCCCAGCAAGTACGTGCACCAGCGGCGGCGGGCCAGCTACGCGACCCGGACGATGCGCTGGGGCGGGGTGATCCTGGCCCTGTTCATCGTCTGGCACATCCTGGACCTGACCACGCTCACCGTGAACCCGGCCGCCGAGCACGGGCACCCGTACCAGAACATCGTGGCCTCCTTCTCGAACTGGTACAGCTGCGTGATCTACATCGTCGCGATGCTGGCCGTCGGCCTGCACATCCGGCACGGCTTCTGGAGCGCCGCGCAGACCCTCGGCGCCAACAACGCCCGCCGTGACCGCGCGTTGAAGCTGACCGCCAACGGCCTGGCGCTGGTGCTGACCGTCGGCTTCCTGTCCGTCCCCGTGGCCGTGATGACCGGAGTGGTGAGTTGACCCCCTACAGCGAGTACAGCGTCGGCGATCCGGTCGCCGACACCCGGGCCCCCGGCGGGCCGATCGAACAGCGCTGGGACCAGCGGCGGTTCGACGCCAAGCTGGTCAACCCGGCGAACCGGCGCAAGCACACCGTGATCGTGGTCGGCACCGGCCTGGCCGGCGGCGCGGCCGGCGCCACACTGGCCGAACAGGGCTACCACGTCGTCCAGTTCTGCTTCCAGGACTCCCCGCGCCGGGCCCACTCGATCGCCGCCCAGGGCGGCATCAACGCCGCCAAGAACTACCGCAACGACGGCGACTCCGTGCGCCGGCTGTTCTACGACACCGTCAAGGGCGGCGACTTCCGCGCCCGCGAGTCCAACGTCCACCGGCTGGCCCAGGTCTCGGTGGAGATCATCGACCAGTGCGTGGCCCAGGGCGTCCCGTTCGCCCGCGAGTACGGCGGCCTGCTGGACACCCGCTCCTTCGGCGGCGTGCAGGTCTCCCGCACCTTCTACGCCCGCGGCCAGACCGGCCAGCAGCTGCTGCTCGGCGCGTACCAGGCGCTGTCGCGCCAGATCGCGGCCGGCAACGTGGAGATGCACGCCCGCACCGAGATGCTCGACCTGCTGGTGATCGACGGGCGGGCCCGCGGCATCGTCGCCCGCGACCTGGTGACCGGTGAGATCAGCACCCACACCGCCGACGCCGTGGTGCTCGCCACCGGCGGCTACGGCAACGTCTTCTACCTCTCCACCAACGCCAAGAACTCCAACGCGACGGCGATCTGGCGCGCCCACCGGCGCGGTGCCTGGTTCGCCAACCCGTGCTTCACCCAGATCCACCCGACCTGCATCCCGCGCTCCGGCGAGCACCAGTCCAAGCTCACCCTGATGAGCGAGTCGCTGCGCAACGACGGCCGGATCTGGGTGCCGAAGGCCAAGGGGGACACCCGGGCGCCGGGCGAGATCCCCGAGGACGAGCGGGACTACTACCTGGAGCGGATCTACCCCTCCTTCGGCAACCTGGTGCCGCGCGACATCGCCTCCCGGGCCGCCAAGAACGTCTGTGACGAGGGGCGCGGCGTCGGCCCCGGCGGCCAGGGCGTCTACCTGGACTTCGCGGACGCCATCCGACGGCTGGGCCGCGACGCGGTGGCCGCCAAGTACGGCAACCTGTTCGAGATGTACGAGCGGATCACCGCCGAGGACCCGTACCGGGTGCCGATGCGGATCTACCCGGCGATCCACTACACGATGGGCGGACTCTGGGTCGACTACGACCTGCAGACCACCGTCCCGGGCCTGTTCGCGGTCGGCGAGGCCAACTTCTCCGACCACGGCGCCAACCGGCTCGGTGCCAGCGCCCTGATGCAGGGCCTCGCCGACGGCTACTTCGTCCTCCCGCCGACCCTCAACGACTACCTGGCCCGCAACCCGCTGCCCGCCGTCCCGGCCGACCACGCCGAGATCGCCTCGGTGGAGGCCGAGGTGACCGACCGGCTGAACCTGATCCTGGCGGTCGGCGGCGACCGGACGCCGGACTCCTTCCACCGCGAACTCGGTGAACTCCTCTGGGACGAGTGCGGGATGGCCCGCGACGAGGCCGGACTGCGCCGCGCCCTGACCCGGATCCCGGAGCTGCGCGAGGAGTTCTGGCGCCGGATCCGGGTGCCCGGCACCGGGCAGGAGCTCAACCAGTCGCTGGAGAAGGCCAACCGGCTGGTCGACTACTTCGAACTGGCCGAGCTCATGTGCCTGGACGCGCTGCACCGCGCCGAGTCCTGCGGCGGCCACTTCCGGACCGAGAGCCAGACCGAGGACGGCGAGGCGGCCCGCCGCGACGACGCCTTCTCCTACGCCGCCGCCTGGGAGTTCACCGACACCGGCAGCGCCCCCGTCCTGCACCGCGAGCACCTCGACTTCGAGCACGTCCACCCCACCCAGCGGAGCTACGCGTGAACCTCACCCTTCGGATCTGGCGCCAGGCGGGCCCGGACACCCCCGGCTCGATGACCACCTACCAGGTCACCGGGATCAGCCCGGACATGTCCTTCCTGGAGATGCTCGACACCCTCAACGAGGAACTGATCACCCGCGGCGACACGCCGGTGGCCTTCGACCACGACTGCCGCGAGGGCATCTGCGGCGCCTGCGGCATGGTCATCAACGGCCAGGCCCACGGCCCCGAGCGGACCACCACCTGCCAGCTGCACATGCGGCACTTCGCCGACGGCGACACGATCGACGTCGAGCCCTGGCGGGCCGCGGCCTTCCCGGTCGTCAAGGACCTGGTGGTGGACCGCTCCGCGTTCGACCGGATCATCGGCTCCGGCGGCTACATCACCGCCCCCACCGGCAGCGCGCCCGACGCCCACGCCACCCCGGTGCCCAAGGAGGCCGCCGACACCGCCTTCGAGCACGCGGAGTGCATCGGCTGCGGCGCCTGCGTCGCCGCCTGCCCCAACGGCTCGGCGATGCTCTTCACCTCCGCCAAGGTCGTCCACCTCAACGTGCTGCCGCAGGGCGCGCCCGAACGCCGCTCCCGGGTGCGCGACATGGTCGCCACGATGGACGCCGAGGGCTTCGGCGGCTGCACCAACACCGGCGAGTGCGCCACCGCCTGCCCCAAGGGCATCCCGCTGCCCAGCATCGCCGCGATGAACCGGGAGTTCCTGCGCAGCGCGGCGGGCTGAGCACCCCGCCGGCCGTCCCGCCGCCGCTCCCCGCCGGGTGCCGCCGGGACGGCCGGGGCGCGCGGGCGGGCGCACGCGCCCCGTGCGGGTGGTGGTTCGTCAGGACCGCTGCTGTACTCCGGGAATTCGCGCTACGGTGGTCCCCGCGCCAAGGAGGGTCATATGCCCGAGGTTCAGTCCTGCGCCGGGTGCGGCGGGTCCGGGGGCACCGAGAAGACCGAGGCCACGGTGGAACTGGACGAGGAAGGGAGCATGGTGGCGAAGCTCAACACCTTCTGGTCGCCGTGCAGTCGATGCCACGGATCCGGGACGGTGGTCGTCGGATGAGGCTGGTCTTCGAGTGCGTCGAATGCGGCGGCCACTACCTGCCGCCGGAGACCATGGCGTACCCCGACGGGCCCGCCTCGGCGCTCTGGTGCGCGCACTGCCAGGCCGCGAAGCGGGCGGCGGGCCTGCGGGAGGACCCGCTCCTGGCGCGGATGGCGCTGGCCGGCGCCCGGGCCGCACTGGCCCACCGCGCCGCCGAGGACACCGGGGCGACGCGCGCCGACATCCGGCCGTCCAGGCCGCCGCTGTCGCGCCGGGCCCGGTCCGGGCCGGGCGGGGTGCGCGGCAAACTGGCCTGAACCGGCCCCTCCTCGGCCGCGATCGGAACAGGCCGCGGGTCAGCACGGGCCACGGGTCAGCACAGGCGACGGTCGGAACAGGCCGCGGGTCAGCACAGGCCGCGGTCGGAACAGGCCGCGGTCGGATCAGAACAGCGCCTCCTGGGTGTCCGGCTCCTCGGGGCGCGTCCGGGGGCTCACCACCAGGCCCGACACCGGGCGGCCCGCCGCCGGGGCGAGCGTCCACCCGGTGAGTCTGCGGGTGTCGAGCAGCAGCGGTTCGGCGCCGCCGGGCTGGTCGAGCAGCAGATGGCGCCCGATCGGCGGGCGGAGCGTACCGGCCACCACCGCGCCGGGGGCGAGGGCGTCGATGTGCCCGTAGGACACGGGCGCGCCGTCGGCCAGCCCGAAGATCCCGACCTGGTCCACGACCGGCTGGTCGGGCAGCAGCTCCACCGCGTGCCCGTCCAGCAGCCGGTGGGCCGCGGCGCGGGCTCCGGTCAGCAGCGCGCGGCGGTACTCCGCGTCGCCGTGCCGCCACCAGTGCGCCGTCTTCACCCGGCCGGTGAAGCGTTCCCGGGCCATCCCCGAGGCGGCGACGGTCAGCTCGGCCCGGCGGACGGCGGGCAGCGCGCCGCGGGCGGCGAACGTCCAGGCGAGCGCGCCCTGTTCGAGCAGCCGGGCGGTGCCGCGCGACTCCCCGGTCAGGCCCACCTTCAGCAGCCCCTCGCCGAACCAGGCGAGGTAGAGGCGGTAGGTGCGCCCGTCGTCGAGGATCTGGTCCCGGGCGAGCGCCAGCCCGCGGTCGACGCTCTGGCAGGCGGCGCACTGGACGGCGCCGCCGTCCGGGTCGATGACGGCGTGGTGCGGGCACGGCGTGCGCTCGGTGGCCCCCACCAGCAGGGCGCCAGTGCAGCGGCGCGGCCCGCCGATCAGCCAGCCGATCTCCGCCCCGGGCACCACCACCCGCTCGTGCACCCGGTGCCCGTGGACCGCGCGGAGCACCGGCTGTCCGTCGAGCCAGTGCAGGCCGGTGGAGACCCACCCGCCGCCCGCCTGCTGCGGCACCTTCACGCTCACCCTCCCGTCACCGGCTCACCCGTCCGTCCATCCGTCCATCCGTCCGAACCAGCGAGGCTACCCGCTCCCTCCGACAGTCCGCCCGTGCGCGCCGACGACGGCGCCCTCGGGGCGGCCCGCCCCGGCGCCCGGTGCGGTGATCACCCGTACGCGTGGCATCCGGCCGGGCCCCGCCGTCGTTGCTCCGGGCATGAGCCATACGAACCCGCCCCGTGCCCTGCACGTCGTGTCCACGCCCCCCGAAGGCACCCCGCGGGCCGTGGAACTGACGCAGTCGTGGGACAGCAGCGCGGCGGAGCGGGCCGCCGACGCGCTGGACGCGCTGCGCACCGTCGAGGTCCCCGTGGGCGCCGTGCGGGCCGCTCTGCTGATCCTGGCCGACCTCGTGCGGCGGCCCGGCGAGAGCGAGGAGATGCGGGCCGCCGCCCGGGACGTGTGCGCCGTCCTGGTCGGGCTCACCGACGCCCTCACCGCCTGACGGGGCCCCCGCGGGCACCCGGGCACGGGCGACCCTGCCACGGGGTACGGTCGGCGCCATGATCGACAGCGCCCACGGGCCGAACCCCGCCCCCGACCCGGCCCCCGGCCCGGTCACCGCCGACGACCTCGCGCTCGTCCTCCGGCTCGCCGCCGCCACCCTGCGCGGCGTGCCGGAGGACGCCGACTGGTCCCGGCCCGCCGGAACGCTCAGCTGGGACTGCTGGGCCACCGTCGAGCACCTGGCCGACGACCTGCTGGCCTACGCGGCCCAGCTCGGCCCCCAGGACCCGCCGCGCGACCGCTACGTGCCGTTCCGGTCGGTCCGGCTGTCCCCGGGCGCGCCGAACAGCTTCGTCTACGCGCAGCGCGAGAGCGGCCCGGACGGGCTGGTCCAGGTCCTGGAGGCGAGCGGCGCGCTGATGGTCGCGATGGCGCGCACCGCCCCGCCGGACACCCGCGCCTACCACCCGTGGGGCCTCGCCGACCCGGCCGGGTTCACCGCGATGAGCCTGGTGGAGACGCTGGTCCACCTGCACGACGTCGCCGAGGGGCTCGGCCTCGCCTGGGAGCCTCCGGCGGACGTCTGCCGGCGCACCCTCGCCCGGCTCTTCCCCGACGTGCCGGCCGACGGCGCCGCCGGACCGTGGCCGACCCTGCTCTGGGCCACCGGGCGCGGCGACCTCCCCGGCCGCCCCCGGCGCACCGACTGGCGCTGGGACGCGGCGGTCCGCCCGGGCGGGTAGCCCCACCACGTCACTCCCCGCCGGGGGTCGGCGCCGCGCACGGCGCCGGCAGCCGACCGGAGGCACCGGCGCCGAGCTGGTCGAGGCCCACGGTCCGGCCACCGTCGACCGGTCGGTCCGCGCCGCCGCGCCGCACGGGGGGATCGTGCCGCTCCGGGTCGTCTCCGAGCAGCCCGCCGAGCCGCGGAGCGCCGGCGAGGTGTCGGCAGGGTCGCGCGCGGCCATCCACCGGGAGTTCGTCGGCAGCCGCACCGGCCCGGAGGCGATGCTGTGCCCGGTCGGACCACGGGCTGCGCCCGGCGGCCGGGCGGGAGTTCGGCTTCGGCGAGTACCGGACGCCCACCGGCACTTCCTCGCCCGCGACGCCGTCGCAAGAGGCGTCGTCCGGGTGGCCGGACGACGCCGGGCCCCGCCGGACGCCGTCGCAGGTCATGGGCGCTTGGCCGGTTCACCCGTCCACGTTCTATTGTGGCGGGCGCGGCGACGACGCGGCCGGGAGGCGGCGCGCGGGCGCGGCCGGGCGTGAAGCGAAGGGGTGGACGGTGGCGGGGCGGCGGAACGACGGGGTACTGGCGGTCTGGGCGGAGACGCAGCGACAGGAACAGCGCCGGGAGGAAGCCCGGTGGCGGGCCCAGACGGCCGAGCAGCGGCGGCGCGAACGCGAGGAGCGCGAGATCCAGCGGGCGGCCGCCCGGGGCGAGCGCGAGGCGGTGCGGGCGTACCAGCAGTCGCGGGAGGCGGAGGCGGCCCGGCGGACGGCGGAACTCGACGACCGGGTCGAGGAGTTGAAGGGACTGCTGGCGGCGGGCCTGGGGCGGCCGGCGTTCAGCCCGCAGGCCCTGCTGGCACCCGCCGCGCTGCCGCCCTTCGAACCGGGCCGGCTCGGCGAGCCGGTGCCGATGCCCGATCAGGCGGACTACCAGGTGCCGCCGCCGACCCCCGCCCAGGCCCGCAACCCGGGGGTGCGCCAGCAGTACGAGCAGTACGTGGCGCAGGCCCGGACCCGGTTCGAGCAGGACTGGTACGCGGCGCAGGCGGCCGAGGCGGACCGGCAGCGCCGGCTCGCCGAGTACCACCGGCAGTACCTCGACTGGGCGGCCCAGCACCGCCGCCAGGACGAGGACCGGGCGTCCCGGACGCAGGAGTTGCTGCGCCGGCTGCGCGACGGCGAACCGGACGCGGTACAGGAGTACTTCACCGCCGTGCTGTACGCCTCGGCGGGCTGGCCGGAGGGGTTCCCGCACCGGCTGGTCGCGGCCTGGGAGGCGTCGACCCGCCAACTGGTCGTCAACTGGGAGCTGCCCGGCCCGGACGTCGTCCCGGCCGCCGGCCGGGTGCGGTACGTGAAGTCGGACGACCGGGAGGCCGAGGTGGCCCGGCCGGCCACCGAGCGCAAGGCGCTCTACCGCGAGGTGCTGGCGCAGAGCGCGCTGCGGGTGGTGGCCGAACTGTTCCGGGCGGACGCGGACGGCAAGTTGGCGTCCGTGGTGCTGAACGGCTTCGTGCGCGGCATCGACCCGGCGACCGGCCGGGAGGCCGAGCGCTTCCTGTCGACGGTGACCGTGGACCGGTCCGAGTTCGCGGGTCTGGCGCTGGACCGGGTGGCCGCCGTGGAGTGCTTCCAGGGGCTCGGCGGCGTGCTGTCCGCCCGGCCGGAGCGGCTGGACGAGGTCCGGCCGGACCGGCTGCCGGAGACGGTCGGCGGCAACGTCGCCGGTCAGGGCGGCGAGGACGAGCCGGACCTCTTCGAGATGGACCCGATCGAGTTCGAGGAGTTGATCGCCGAGCTGTTCCGGCTGCGCGGCTTCCGGGTGATGACCACGGCACGCAGCGGGGACGCCGGGGTGGACGTGGTCGCCGAGGACCTCGACCCGGTGACCGGCGGACGGATCGTCATCCAGGCCAAGCGCTACCGCTCGACGGTCTCCCCCACCGCCGTCCGGGACCTCGACTCCACCGTGCGCCACCACGGTGCGATCAAGGGGATCCTGGTGACCACGGCCGGTTTCGGCCCCGGCTCCTACGAGTACATCCGCAACAAGCCGCTGACGCTGGTGAGCGGGCCGGAGCTGGTCGAGCTGCTGGCCGAGCAGGGCCTGCGCGGCCGGCTCGGCGGCGGCGCGAACGGCGAGGGCAACGGCGGCGGTGACGGCGGTGGCGCGAACGGCGGCGGCGCGAACGGCGGCCGTCCCGGGGCCGGTCGGGCGGCCGGCCATGGCTCGCCCGCCCCGGCCGACGGCGCCGAGCCGGACGAGCGTCCGACCCTCCTGCGGCTCTCCTGGCAGAGCCGCACGGCCGGCGGGGACGCCGTGGAGCTCGACGTCTCCGCCTTCCTCTGCGCCGACGGACGGGTGCTCGACGACGAGCACTTCGTCTTCTTCAACAACCCGCAGGACCCGGACGGCGCGGTCCGCCTGCACCCCACCCGCTCGGTCCCCGGCGAGCCCGCCCGGGAGGCCGAACTCAGCCTGCACCTGGGCCGGGTGGCGGCGGGGGTGGACGAAGTGGTGGTCGCGGTCTCCACCGAGGAGGAGGAGTCGCCCGCGCTGCCGCTCGGCTACGTGCACGGGCTGGCCCTGACCGCCTCGTTCGGTCCCGGCGCCGAGGGCCCGGCGCACTGGGCGGCCGTCACCGGCGGGGTGTCGGACAGCGCCCTGGTGATCGGCTCGTTCCACCGCAAGGGCGGCGACTGGCAGTTCGCCCCGGCCGGGACGGCGGTGGCGGGCGGCCTGGCCGGGCTCGCCCAGCGCTGGGGCGTCGCGGTCGAGTGATCCGCCGGACGGCGGGGCGCCCGGGCGCCTCAGGGACCGAGGTCATACCTGAGGAGGAGCGGGCCCCCCGCCGGACCGTCGGGACGGCGGGGGGCGGCCGTACCCGCGGGCGACACTTCGGACCGGAACGGATTGGGAGGATGGAACGGAACCCGATCATCCCGTTCCGTCCCCGCAGGAGTTCCCCCGTGACGATGTCCGCAACCGCCGTCCGTACCGGCCGGGCGGCCGCCCGCGCCACCGGCCTCAACAAGGTCTACGGGGACGGGGAGACCCGCGTCGTCGCGCTCGACAACGTCAGCGTGACGTTCCCGCAGGGCGAGTTCACCGCCATCATGGGCCCCTCCGGCTCCGGCAAGTCCACCCTCATGCACTGCATGGCCGGCCTGGACACCGTCTCCTCCGGCTCCTCCACCATCGGCGACACCGAACTCGTCGGGCTCAAGGACAAGCAGCTCACCCAGCTGCGCCGCGACCACATCGGCTTCATCTT